>JAQWRB010000077.1 GCA_029243935.1 Alphaproteobacteria bacterium | reverse complement strand
CTCTTATTGATTGTTTACTTAGCATAACTTTGGGTTTTAATATGTAATAGTTAAATCATCATTTTTTTCGTTAAAAATGTTTAATTTTGAATTTCTTAATTCTATAACTTCATGAGGCATTAAAGGTCTCTTAATAATTTTTTCTATTTCTAATTTTTCATTAATTTCAAGGTGTGAGGGTTTAGCATAGCCTTTAGGTAAACCCTCTTTTGGTTTTTCTACAACTTTAACTTCTGGGGTAGGGTTTTTTGGTGATTCTTTAACTTTAACTTCTGGGGTAGGGTTTTTTATATTTTCTACAACTTTAACTTTTGGTGTTTCTTTTTTTGGTTTTTTATTAATGATTATAGTCTCACCATATAAATTTTCTTTTGTTTTAGGTCTTACTCTTTCAAAAGCATAATTAGCAGCTATTACTAAAGCAATTGCTAATGGATCAAAAACAAATATAATAGTTAAAAGTAACCAATTAATAATTCTATCCATAGGCCACCCAGTTAAACCTGATAAGTATTTTAAAGGTCCTAATTCACTCGTTATAGTATCACTTGTTTTTATTTCTACTATTTCAGTTTCATATTTAAATAAATCTTCATTTAAAATATCTACTTTAGAATTTATTGTAGTTTGTCTTTCAATAGCTTGATCTAGTTGTTTTTCTAAAGCTCTACGTGTTGAAGAAGATGTTGTTGTAATTACATTACCTAATGTGTCTGTATATTGTATTTTATTCGTAGATAAACCATTTCGCAAACTAGCCACAGCCTCATTAATAGATGATTTTTCTTCATTATATACAAGTAATTGACCCTCAACATTATCTCTTTTTACTTCTATTAAGGCAATTTGAGCATCAATCGTTCCTGCTTTAGCTGCTGTTTCCTGGTATGCTGATGAAAGAAAACCATAAATCCCCATAGATGTAATAAGAATTAATACTATACAAGCTATAGATAAATAATATTTTAAAAATTTAGGTAAACCCTTTCTATATTGATATAAAAGAGAAGCAATTACTAATTTTGCTATTTCCAATGAAGTTGCCATTATAATAACGGCAAAAGCAGCTCCAGCAAATAATTTACTAAGACCACTTATAGAATAAAAAGCAGCAGATGCACTTACAGATATAGCAGAAAACGCTATTAAAAGGGGAAATAGTCTTTTTTTGATTCTTTCAAGCATAATTAAAATATGTTAGCTTCTAAGACCCTTATGCTTATCTATATGATCTAAAATTTTATTTAAAAGTTCCATTTTTATTAGACCAGCCATAGATGCATTTTTAAGAGCGCTTATTAACTGTAATATCATGAATGGTACGATAATTACCTCTGATAGCCAACCTGTTCCTGAGAATCCTTTTTCAATCATTAAAATAACAGTAAGAATTGCTAACCATACAAATGTGCTTTTTGTTATTTTTAAAGCTTTGTATGTTCTAAATCCCTCTCTTTTTACTCCGGCCCAAATGCCGAAAATTCCATCTAACCACAGCACTGCTACTACTGCTAAGTATTGTTCTGCATTTTCCATTGATAGATTTAGAAAATAAGTACATAAATATGTACAAAATGATGTTATCCCCACTATTGATATTTTTGTTTGCATTATTGTTATAAATTTATAAGCATCTCTAATAGTTCTGGTTGAGGGAACATATCAAATTTGTCTTTTCTAGTATTGGTATGAGTCCACATACCTTTAATTCTTCCATAATAAGCATCAGCATTAAATTCAAATCCATTCGCTCCTTTAGATTTTACTTCCTCTACTAATCCCTTTGTAACGTCAATATTATCTCTTTCAGCTATATATAGTATCCATAATCTTAAAGCTTCAATTTGAGCATCTGAGTATTTGTGCCATGTTTTATGTCCTCTAAAGGGTTTATCTAATGTTACA
>JAQWRB010000035.1 GCA_029243935.1 Alphaproteobacteria bacterium | reverse complement strand
ATTTTTTATCTACAGTATTTTTTAAGTACAAAAGTTAAAGCTAATTGGATCAATGCTAAAAATATTGCTCATAACATTAAGAATAAAACAAATGCAATTAAATATTATGCAAATAAAAACACTAATAATATTAATGATTATAGGGAAAATTTATTAACTATTAATAGTATAGTAAATAATTTAGATAACTTTATTGAGGATACTTTAAATACAGCAAAGCACCAACATTATGGTCTTCTTGCTAAAAACAATAAGTATGATTTAGTAAATTTAAAAGATGTTATTAATATAATTAAAAAATTATATGTTTCTAAGGACGTAATTTTTGTTAAAAATATAAGTTGTATTGTTTTAGGAGAAAAAAATAAATTAATAGATGCTATCTCGGCAGCAATTGATAATAGTTTATATTGGAATTCAGGAAGTGGATCTGTAGAAGTTAAAATTTATGAAAATAATAATTTTATTGATTTAATAATATCTGACAGAGGACCAGGTATAATTGATGAAGATAAGAAAAATATTTTTCTAAAAAAATATAGTAAGTCAGGTGGTAATGGAATTGGGTTGTATATTGCAAAAAATATAGTAGTTTCATACGGTGGACAATTATTTGCATTGGATAGGGAAGGTGGAGGCTTAAAAATGGTTTTTAAGTTTAAGGTTTCTAGAAATAATGTTCAATAAATTTGTACGTAAAATAAAGTAGTATTATAGATGTTAAGTATGTTTAAGAATAAATTTTATTATCTTTTAGTTTTGCTATTATTTAGCTGCAATACAATTAAAGATATTAATTCTATTCCAATAGAAATAGAAAAATCTTCATCATTGTTAATGTCTATTAATAAAGATGATCAAAATCTTATTGATTTTCTTAAATATTATAATTTTTCCATACCTAAAAAGGGCAGTCATTGGAATTCTGACCTGCTTGTGATGATAGGAATTTATTATAATAAATCATTAGCATTAAAGCGCGCAGAATACGGATTAATTGCATCTGATGTTCAGATATTAGCGGCAGGTTATAAGAATTATTTATTAACCCCTTTAATAGAGTATCATTCTGAAGGTAAACCATATTCCCTTGGACTTAGTTTAGAAATGCCTACGGAAAAGGTTTCTATAAAAAAAATTAAAACTGATTTAGTTAGGGTTAAATCTATTACTAAGGCTTTGGAAATTACAGAACCTGTATGGGAATTAAGAACAAGTATACTAAAGGCTATAGTTAATATTTTAAAATTAGAATATGAATACTCTATAGAGGAAAGAATAATTAATAAATATTCTGAAAATTATTCAATTTTAAATGATTTATATAAACAAGGTTTTATTTCACAATTATTATTAAATAAAGAAAAAATTATTATTGAAGAATTAGTAAGTAATTTAGATATAATTAAAGCTAAGGTTAAAGCTTCTAGAATTTATTTAGCAAGTATGATGAATGTTCCTATGAATATGATACTTGATAAAAAAATAATCTTTGCGAACGAAAAGGTACCTTCATTAAAGGATTTTGAAAGTGAGTTAAATAATAAATTAAATATTGCATTAATAAATAGAGGAGAAGTACTTACTTCTTTATCTAAGTATGCGGAAACAGAACTAGAGCTAAGATTACTTATCGCTGAAGAAAATAAATTGGTTACGTCTATAACTCCTGGAATATTATGGGATCAAACTGATCTTATATTTAATTTATCAGGCGCAATATTATTAAGTAATAAAGATCTAACTGATGCAAAAATTAGTAAGGCTTATTTAAAAAGAGATGTAATGAAAGCAAGTTTTGAAGCAACTCAAAGTCTTATTCTTAGTCAAGTACAAAGCGCATATGCTAAAATGCTTGTTGTAAATGCAGAATATTATGCAGCATTATCCTTACTAGAAAATGCAAAGCTAAGTTTATTAAGAGTTATAGATAGTAAGAATAGTGGTCAATTAAGTATATTAAATATAAAAACAGCTGAATTATTAATATTACAAAGAGAGAAATTAATATCTAATACAAATTTTTCTAGAATGACCTCTTTATTTGAATTTGAAGACAGTTTAGGACAAAGTTATTTTAAAGGAAGTTATATTCCACAAAATGCATATTACCCAATAGATTATTTCTCGCATATAAATGAAGGCATATTAAAATGAAGATATTAATATATATATTATCTATTATTATTCTCGGGTCCTTTGCTTATTTATTTTTTTCGAATAATTATTCTTATACTTCATTTAATAATGATCAAGAATTGGGCTTAAATGAAGAAGGTACCGATGATGACATTAAAGTTAATAGATTAGTAACTTATAAAGATAAGGTAGCTATTCTATTGTCACCAGAAGAATATAAACTTGCTGGTATATCAAGCCAATTGTTAAAAAAACAAATTGTTATACTTCAAGAAGAGAAAAGTGCTTTATCTATTAATCCTAAAAAATTAATAGAATTTGTTGAAATATTTGATTTAATCAAATTACAATTAGATAGAGTATATATTAAAAAAAAATATCTGAAAAGTAATTATGACCGCCTTAAAATTCTATATGACTCACAAGGTAGTGTACCTTTAAAAAATTTAGAAGAATCTAAATATAAACTTATGTCTATAAATTCAGAAATAATTCTTTTAAATAAAAAATTAAAAAATATATCTACTAAAATTAAATTATCTTTTGGTGATCTTTTTCTAAATGATATTATAGACGAAAGGGTTGTATATAATAATATAGTTAATAAATTTTCATCTATAATTGTAATTGAAAATATAGAATATAAAAATAGTAATACTGATTATTTCTATAAGAATAAAAGTCTAACCTATTTGACTTTGTATGATGAGGCTACAAAACTTATTGGTAATGTTGGATTATTTTACTTAGATGGTGACAACTTATCGCCAGAAAGAAAAATTACAGTTCATGTCAATACTGCAGATTCTGTGGAGGGTTATTTTATTCCTGAAAATGCTTTAATATATCATAATGGTAAAATTTGGTCTTATTTTAAAGAAAAAGATTATATATATACCAGATATGAATTAAGTAAATTTATTATTATGAATAATGGCCAATTATTTCTGAATGAGGAATTAAAAAACAATAATATTGTAACATCTGGTGCTCAAGTATTATTTGCTGAAGAGTTTAGAACGCAAATAATGCAAGAAGATGATGATTAGTTATTAGCATGTTTTATTCTTTAATTCGTTTTTCAATTTATAAGCCTTATATCATCATTGCTTTTATATCATTGCTTACAATATTTTGTAGTTGGAAACTTTTGCAAACTTCTTTAGATATTTTTCCGGAATTTTCGCCAAAACTTGTAATTATTCAAACTGAAGCACTAGGTTTATCTTCGGAACAAGTAGAAAGTAGTGTTACTAGACCTTTAGAATCCCTTTTAAGTGGTATACCAAATATAGAATATCTTAGATCTGAATCTATAGCAGGGTTATCGGTATTAACCTTAACTTTTAATGAAAGTTCATCACACAGCAGGAATAGACAATTAGTAATAGAAAGGTTAAATGTAGCAAAAAATATACTTCCTAAATTTGTTAAGTCTCCAATTATGATGCCTTTAGCTTCTTCAGCAGCTACAATTATGACTATTGGTTATTCATCAAATAATAACAGCTTGCTTGATTTAAGGACTTTTGTTGAACAGCATGTTGCTCCGGCATTATTATCTGTAAAAGGTGTTGCTGATGTAAATATATTTGGTGGGGAGCAAAAACAATTAAATATAATTTTAAATAAGGATAAATTAGTTGAATATTCAATTTCAATAGATTTAGTAATAAAAAATCTTGAAAATGCTAATTTAAAAATATTTGGTTCCTTAGTTACTAGTAATCAAGAAATACAGGTCATTCAAAATAATTTTATCTCTCTTAAAAAAATTAAATCTATTGATATAGTAAATAAATCTGGAAGGGTTATTAAATTAAGTGATCTTGCAACTATAGAGTTTAATGCATCTAGAGAGATAAGCAAGGCAACTATAGAAGGAAAACCTGGTGTAATTGTGATGGTTATAGGACAACTAAATGCTGATACAGTTGCTGTTACCGAAGCATTAGATGAAGCTTTTATTGGTTTGAGGAAACTAACATTAAAAAATAATATCCAACTTAATAATCAAATTTTTAGACCCGCAAATTATATTTTAAAAAGTCTGCATAGTATCTTAGATCATTTAGCTATTGGAGGTATATTAGTTCTGCTAGTATTAATATTATTTATGTCAAATTTAAAGGCAGCTCTTATTTCGGCTTTAGCTATTCCAGTTTCATTAATTCTAGCTTCTATTCTTACTTTGAGTACAGGTACGAGTCTAAATATAATGGTAATAGGTGGGTTAGCAATAGCTCTAGGTGAAGTAGTAGATGATGCGATTATTGATGTGGAGAATATATTAAGAAGGTTAAGAGAAAATAGAAAATTAAATATACCTCTTCATAATTTAAAAGTTATATATCGTGCTTCTATAGAAGTAAGAGGATCTGTTGTATTTGCTTCATTAATTGTAATGTTAGTATTTATTCCATTATTAGTTTTGTCTGGTGTAGTAGGTAGGATGTTTGCTCCATTAGGGATAGCTTATATATTAGCAATATTTGCATCATTAATATCTGCACTTACACTTACGCCTGCTTTAGCAAGTATTAGTTTTAATAAATATACAGAAAAAAAAGACCCATTAATTATTAAGATAATTAATCCCAGTTATGAAAAATGTCTATATTTTTTGTCAAAGTTTCCTAAAATTTCTTCTATTTGTGCTCTATTAATTTGTTCTTCTGGAATATTTTTATTACCTAAACTAATGTTAGGTTTTCTGCCTGAATTAAGAGAAGGACATTTTATGATACATACTTCATCTTTAACTGGAACTTCCCTTTCTGAAACTATTAGATTAGGAAATATTATTACGAATAATGTATTAGATATTGAGGGCGTAAAAACTATGTCTCAGTGGGCAGGTAGAGCAGAAAGGGGAGCAGATACTTTTGGAAGTCATTATTCTGAATTTGAGGTTGAATTAGAGAGCTTAAGTGGAGAAAAACAGCAGATTATTTTTAATAAAATCAAAGATATATTAGTTAAGACTCCTGGAATATCTTTTGAAGCTAACTCTTTTTTAATAGAAAGAGTCGATGAAACATCTTCTGGTTATAGTTCTCCAATTGTGCTCCAAATCTTTGGAAATAATTTGGATGAAATAGATACTGCTAGTTCAAAGTTGTATAAAAAATTGATAGATAGTGCTGCTTTGCAAAATATACAATTAAAATCAATTTTAGGTAAACCACAAATAAATATTGAATTAAATCATAAATTATTTGCTATGCATAATATTTCTATTGATGAAACATATGCTTTAATTAATGCAGCATTAGATGGGGTTGTTATTGATAGTTATTATGAAGATATGATTAAGATACCAATTGTTTTGTCTTATAAAGATAAAGGTAGTTTAGATCATATTAATAAACTAAAAAATATAGTTCTAATGAATAAAGATGAGCAATCTTTCAAACTTGATGATGTCTCTAACATATTTATTACTAAAGGTAGATATAATATACTCCATGACTCTGGTCGTAAGGTACAAGTTATTACAGCTAAAGCTAAAAACGGAACAACTAATGTAGCTTTAAAAGAGATCAATTCTATAATTGATAATACAGACTTAGGAAGTAATATTTACACAAATATTAAGGGGAGTGCAGTTGAGGGAAAAAAAGCACGTATAGAATTAATTACAACGTCTGGTTTAGTATTAATTGGAGTTTTATTTTTAGTTTTAATAGCTATAGGAAATATAAAAAATACTTTTTTAATATTAATTAATTTTCCATTTGCTCTTATTGGAGGTGTTATTGCTGCAATATTAGGTGGTGGATTGTTATCTATTGGTTCAATTGTTGGGTTTGTTACTTTATTTGGAATAACGCTTAGAAATTCTATTATGTTAGTATCACATTACCAATATTTAGTATTTAAATCTGGATATGACTGGAATCAAGAAACTGCTATTAAAGGAGCAAAGGAAAGGCTTCCTTCTATATTAATGACTGGACTAGTTACAGGCTTAGCTATGCTTCCTATAGCTTTTGATGCAGATAATGCTGGTAGAGAAATAATGGGCCCTATG
>JAQWRB010000071.1 GCA_029243935.1 Alphaproteobacteria bacterium | reverse complement strand
AAATTCGAGTAGTTTATTTTTATTTTCCTCTAGAGATATTTTTGAATGTCTAAATATTTTATTAAGGATAGTGTTTTCCCAGTTTTCTTCGACATCTTTTTCTGATTTCGGAGATTTAGCCATGACGTTAAAGTGATGTGCCTCGTCAGCTAGTATGACCAAATCTAAATCATTTAATTCTTGTATGCTGTTTATATTTTCTCTTTGGTTTGATTCTTGCAAATCTAAATGGAGAGATTGTATAGTCTCTATTCTTATTTCATAATTTTTAGTTTTAGAAAAACTATTTACTTTTTTTAATTCAACTCTTTCTGAGTTAATCATTAATTGATCATCAAATAGATACTTTTGATGTAATTTGTTTATTAAATTCTCTTCAGTTTTATCTTTAATATTTGTTTGCTCTGAGATGAATAAAAACTTTTTATACCCAAGATGCATATAATGAAGTATGCATGCGGCCATCAGCATTGTTTTACCCGAACCTGTGGCCATGTTAAACATAAGATGAGTTGGTTCATCCTTTTTTACAAATTCGACATTTGGTAGATTTTCATTATTTGAACCTTCTTTTACATTTTCATAAAATAGAAAGTTTTTAAATGCTTCTTCTTGGAGTGGCCACATATTGTGCTTTAAATTGTTCGAAATAGCTTCTGGTATTTCAGGAAGAATACTATCTCCAAACAGTTCTTTTGTATAATCTATTTTTTCAGAAAGCTTTTGATTGTCCATAAAACTCATTTGTTAGTTCTTGGTCTTCTTTAGAAAGGTTATATTTACCATCCTGTTGTTCTTTATACGGAATATAAAGTTGATTATTATCTAATAGTGCTTTAAATAATGTATTTTGTTCTTCAAGTGGTAGTTCCTGGAAATCCTTATCATCTAATAATTGATCATTGAACTGTTTTACTGATACGTTGTAATTTAAGAAATAATAATCAGTCAGTTCAGTAAAGAGTTTTTTTAACTCTTTATATGATTTGCATGTATCTATTTTGTTTTTAGCTTCTTCATTGTATTCTGCGAGTTCGAAGTAGATGAAATCTCCTCCACCTTTCCAATTAACTTCTTTAGATATGCCGCTAGTGTCACCTTTAATCACATTATGCATTCTGTTGTTTGAACTGTTTTCTTTGTAATCCATCTGCTCGATACCTAAATATTGTCTACCCATTTTATGTGCAACAGCTGCGGTGGTTCCAGACCCTAAATGATAATCTAAAACTAGATCTCCCTCCTCTGTTGACATTTCTATAATTTTTCTTATTAATTTCTCTGGTTTTTTTCCTTCTTTAAATATTACAGATCCTTCATTTGCTATACCTTGATGAAGGTTTTCGGTCCATAAATTATCATTCTTTACTAACTTAGAGACAGATTTAGTATTGTTATCTTTTACAGCTGTATCTTTTAACCACACTAATAAACCTCCGTTTAGAAAATAATATCTGTAGAGCTCTCCTGCATTTCTACCTTTTGTTGGAATGTATTCAATTGAGTAAAGTCCTGATTTAGGAATTTCTGGCATAACTCTTTTCATCAGACCTCCTTGAGGATTAGTAGTTCTGAAAATATTTTCAAAATTTTCAAAATAATTAATTACAGTTCTCTCATCTTTGTTTAATTTTTTAGTTGTAAAATTTGTATGTTCAAAAATTTTTATATCCCCAGCATTACCACCCGATAAAATTTTGATCTCTTTTTCTGTACCAAAATTTTCAATGATATTGTTGTATACTTTGGTAGTGTTTTCAGCTAGGGGTGTTTTAACAAACTTGAGATAATTTTCTACTTTGTTAAAGTCTTTTGCATAAACTAAAATATACTCACAAACATCGAAAAGATAGCTTTCTTGACCAACTCCACCCCCTGCTTTTGACTTTACTGTAATTGTAGATAAGTGATTTTTTCTACCAAACAATTTGGGCTCAATATCCATAAGCAACTTTAAAAGTGGGAACATTCTGTTATCAATTTGAACAAATATTACTCCATCTTCCCGTAAGAACTCTTTTGCAATCTCTAGTCTGTTTTTCATAAAAGTAAGCCATGTAGAGTGGTTGAATTTGTCATTGTATGCAAACCCATCATTGCCAGTATTATATGGGGGATCGATGTAGATAAGCTTTACCTTTCCAGCAAACTCTTCTTTTAAACTATGTAGCGCCAAAAGGTTGTTTCCTTTAATAAGTAGGTTTTCCTTTATAGTGCCGTCTTCATCTCGTTTGATTTCTTTAACCTTCTCTTCACCTTTAGCTGTATATCTTGTAAAGTTTTTAAGAGCTTTTTTATCTAGGAGTCGATCTATCTCTTTATCTGCAATGATGTTGTTATAAAAGATTTCCTCTCGTTTTCTTTTTGCTTGAGAAAATGTTACTTCTGTTTTCTCTGTAGAGATGACATTTCCTGATTTATCCATCTTCCCAGGAGTTGTCTCTACTTTTTTTTCTATGAAAGTGTCCATATCTTCTTCAGAACTCATACCACCTTCTAAAACACAGTCTTTATATGGCCAATCTAAAACATAATCTGTTGAGTCGCTAAGATGTTCTCCTTGTGATGAGAGTCCTATCTTGTTTGCATACTGTGTGAAAGAGTTATTGACTTGGTTCTCTTCTAAATAAAATCTAAACTCGTTGTATTTAAAGACGTGACTGTCTCCAACTTGTATGAAAAACTTCTTTTTAGAATCTTTATTACTAAATAAGGTTTCGAGTAAATCTTTATCATATGTCCGGGCTAACTCAAAGAGTTGTGGATAATCTAAAATCTCCTCATCCCAGATTCTTGCATCTTCTTTTAAAATTTTTTCAAGGTTCATCATCTTATATTACTTTCTGTGTGTGACATTTTCATTTATTCTTCTTCAAACAATTTTAAAACTCTTTCAAACTCTGAATTATTAATTCTTTTAAATGGAATGCTTTCATGATCTTCAATGACTTCATCAGCGACCATATCAGC
>JAQWRB010000070.1 GCA_029243935.1 Alphaproteobacteria bacterium | reverse complement strand
ATAATAAGTTTACAGCTTTAATTATAGATATATCTATTGATTGTTCTAATTTTGACAATGCATTTTTTTGTTCTCTAATATTAGTCTTTATTAAATTTATTTTATCTGATTGTAACAATTTTATGCTCCTGATCAAGTATGTATTATTTAATGATTAAAAATATCAGGTTCATGCCATCCATTTAAGTCTAAATAAGCTTTAGTTCCAATAAATCTAAAAAGAGTCTCTGCTAATTCTTGTCTATTTTCTCTTTTTAAAACTATATCTAATTCATATTTAAGTTTATGAAGATATAATACATCAGAGGCAGCATATTTTAATTGTTCATCACTAAGATCTTCATTACCCCAGTCAGAACTTTGCTTTTGTTTTGATATATCAATATTAATTAATTCCTTACATAATTCTTTTAGGCCATGTCTATCTGTATATGTTCTAACTAATTTCGAAGCAATTTTTGTGCAGTAGATATTATTACAAAATATGCCCATATGCTTTTGAATGGCAGCAAGGTCAAAACGTGCAAAATGGAATATTTTTTTAATTTTATCATTCATTAGTATATGAGACAAATTAGGGTAATGAGTATCTTTTCTTATTTGCACAAGATGGGCAAAACCGTCACCATCTGATATTTGCACTAAACATAATCTATCCCTTCTAAAATCTAAACCCATCGTCTCTGTATCAATTGCTATGCAATTAGAAAATTTTAAATCTTTAGGTAAATCATTTTTATAAAAAGTATAATTTTTTTCTTTCATCTGGACTCCAATTTTCTTTAAATTTTATAGTATCTTTTAATATTTGCCTAATAAATTCAGAAATCATTCATTTTATATTTATATACCTATAATATTATTTTTACTTGTTCATCTTATTTATTTATGTATATAAAATTAAAATATTAAGAAAGGGTTATTTTGAATATCAATAACAATTCGAATGCTACAATAATAATTTTTGGTGCATCAGGTTTCTTAGGCAGATATATTGTTTCTATTCTTACAAAAGATAACTATTGTATTAAAGTCTTTGTAAGAAAACCAGATGAAGCTAGACATTTAACCCTGATGGGAAAATTAGGGCAAGTAGAAATATATCAAGGAAACATTCACGATAAAAATAGTGTGAACAAAATTATTTATGGTGCGAATAACGTAATCAATTTGGTAGGTATTCTTGAGGAAACTAGTAAAGAAAAATTTAATAGTATACATATAGAAGGCTCATCAAATATAGCAAAGGCTTGTGCCCAAAATAAAGTTGATAGCTTAGTTCATATTTCTGCTTTAGGTTTATATGATGGGAAACATTCAAAATATGCAAAAAGTAAATTGGAAGCAGAACAAAATATAAAAAAATTATTTAAAAATACCATTATTCTAAGGCCTAGTGTTATATTTGGGCCAGAAGATAACTTTACTAATAAATTTGCTAGAATGGCATCTCTCTCACCTTTTATTCCATTAATAAATAATGGATTAACAAAATTTCAGCCAGTATATGTAAAAGATGTTGCTAAGGCCGTATATGTTGTGATTAATAATAATTGCCATATAGGACAGACCTATAGTTTAGGCGGTCCAGAGATTATTA
>JAQWRB010000048.1 GCA_029243935.1 Alphaproteobacteria bacterium | reverse complement strand
ATGAATGTATTGTTCCGCATTTGCATCAGCGTTAGGTACAATGTTATTAGTAGGTGTTTTAACTATATATTGGATTTACAATAAACTAGTCGGAATAGATAATATTAAGTTAGGATAAATTAAATTATGTCATTACCAAATTATACACCTTTAAATTATAAAATATGGCACTATACATATTTAACAATTTGCGGGTTAGTATTTTTCTTTTTGATAGCACCATTATTTGTAATTTTACCACTATCGTTTAATGCGGAACAATACATTCATTTTTCTGCAAAAATGTTAGCACTAGATCCAGAGGGTTTTTCTTTAAGATGGTATGAGGATATGATTTATGGAACCAAAAATCCATGGGGTCTTGCAGCAAAAAATAGTCTTGTAATTGCTTTCTTTGCAACTATTGGATCAACTATACTTGGAACAGTTGCGGCATTAGGATTAAGCAGCAGACATATGCCATACAAGGCAGCATTCATGGCTTTATTGATATCACCAATGATTGTTCCACTTATTATTTCTGGAACAGCAATATTTTTCTTTATGGCAAAAGTAGGATTAGCAGCTACACATACCGGTAGTATTTTAGCACACATTGTTTTAGGCACACCTTTTGTAGTAATTACAGTAACGGCAACATTAACTGGATTTGATCATAGTGTTACAAGAGCTGCAGCAAGCTTAGGTAGCAATCCTGTAAATACTTTTATGAAAATAACATTACCATTAATTTTACCAGGTGTAATTTCTGGAGCATTGTTTGCATTTGTAACTTCATTTGATGAAGTTATTGTTGTTTTATTTTTAGCAGGACTTGAAAATACCACTATACCAATTCAAATGTGGGTAGGTTTAAGAGAACAATTAAGTCCTACAATTTTAGCAGTAGCAACATGCCTAATTATAATGTCAACTTTAATTTTGGTAAGTGCTGAACTTTTAAGAAGAAGATCTGAAAGATTAAGAGGAATTAATAATTAGTTTTAATTCTAAAATTTATAGAATTAAATGATGGATTTAGATTACTTTAAAAAATTAAGAATACTTGATGGGGGGATGGGTCAAGAATTACTTGCACGAGGTCTTGTATCTAAAGGAACACTTTGGTCAGCAAGTGCACTTCTAGATAGTAAGTTTCATAAATTATTGATAGAAGTACATTTATCATTTATTAACTCAGGAGCAGACGTAATTGTAACAAACACTTTTAGTTCTAGAAAGTTAAGATTAATACAAAATAAAGTTCAAAAACACTTTAATTTTATAAATGAACAAGCATGCCTATTAGCAATTAAAGCTAAAGAATTATCAAAAAGAAATATTTTGATAGCAGGTAGTTTGCCAGCGCAAAATGATACTTATGTAGCAGATACAAGAGATTTAAAACTGATTGAAAAAGATTTTTATGAACAGGCCAGTATAATGAGTCCTTTTGTAGATTTTTTTTATTTAGATGTTATGGGAAGTGGAAAAGAAGTAGATATCGCATCGAATGTTGCAGCAAAGTTAAACAAACCGGTTTTAGTTGGAGTGCATTTAAAAAAAAATGGAAAACTTCCATCTGGGGAGTCTATTGAAAATATAG
>JAQWRB010000017.1 GCA_029243935.1 Alphaproteobacteria bacterium | reverse complement strand
GTCAGAAGGTATGGTTGCTATGGGGTTTGTAAGTCAAAGAATAAAAGGTAAAGAAAAAGGCGATTTATATATATCTACTTTTTATTTAGCTGTTCTTGGATTAAGCTGTGTGGATGAAGGTTCTACATTGGATATAATTTTTGAAAATGGAGAAAAAACGCAATTAATTAATTGGAATGATTTTGATTGTGATGGAAAAAATTACTTTAGATTAGATGGAAAAGAAGACTTATTTAAGAGCAGTAATATTACTGCATTAAGGTATACTAACAAAAGAAATTATGAAAGAATGACCGTAAAAGAAAATATTGGAGAGATAAGTACTTTTCTTAAAGACCTTTTATTAGATATTGATAAAATTAACAATGGTAATATGACAATACCAATGTGTACTGATTAATATTTATAAAAAAACCCCCTTAATTAAAAGAGGGTTTGTATTCATTATTTTAAAGCAAATAACTTCCTAACTTGACCTTTAGTAAACCAGTGCATTTTATCTGTATTATTTTCATAATACCTCATTCTTATACCCCCAGGTCCTTTTGTCAATCTAACTTCACCGGAACCAAGAGAAATTAATGTACCAGTATCTGATGGTTTAAGACTGAATGCTTTCATCATTTCATCAAATAAGTATCTTAAATCGCTGAAAATGATAAATTTTTATTAAGAAAGTTTTTTTATACATTGTAGATATGAAAAATATAATATTTACAATAATTGCCCTATTATCACTAAATTTCTCCTTCTCTCAAACTGTAAATGGTTTTCCACTAAGCGATATACCATCAGAATATATTGAGCTTGTAGGCGCTTCAAAGATGTTAAAAATTCATCAGGTTGAATTATATGTCGACTATGGACAAATTAGCAAAGTGTCTGAACAAAAAAATGGATGGGTAATTGGTGAGGATGGCAAAAAAATGTCTTTTAACGGTATGATGGGAGCTATTAATCTCTTATCAGAAAATGGATGGGAATATGTTAATAATTATTCAATAACATCAGGGAATGCTAATGTATATCGTTATTTAATGAAAAAAAAAGATAATTAAATAAGAGATATGAAATATATATTTCTAATCTTATTAATACCAAACTTTTTAATAAGCCAGACTATTGATACTGGAAATTCAGCTGTAGGTATTGGTTTTAATTCAAATGATGACCAAGTTGCAGAGGGGACATTGATTACAGTTAATGCAGATTATCTAAAAAACAGATACTTATATGGAATTGATTTAGGGATTGGTCAATCAATTAATGAGGAGCAAAATTATACTGGAACTGTAAGTCAATATAGATGGGCAGAGGATGTAGAAGGTCTTGTTTATGAGCAATATATGTTTGCAGGCAGATTTGGTTATGAGATTTCTCCAAAAATTTATCTTATAGGAACAATAGGGGGAAATTTTTTCACACAATATCAAGAAAGGTTTGATGAATATTATATTCTTGGTAGAGATGGTAAATATTTTGTCTCTACTGATAATTCTAAAACTGAAGCATATCTTAAAGTAAGTGCTGCATACAGAGAGGATAGGTTATTAATTGAAGGAGGATTTTCTAATACAGGTCTTACCTTTTCCTTATCCTATATTCTATTTTAAATTAGAGATATGAAAAAACTGTTATTATATTCTATAATGTTATTTTTTGCAGTTGGTTGTTCTCCAAGCAAGAAAGAGCTGTATGAAATAACAGATGGGTTTGTTCACTCATTAGACACACAGTATAGAAGCTATGGAGCGTTAGGGGGATTAGAGTATAAGAAAACTACTTCAGATGGATTATATGCTGTAACACCAATGGGTCGACTAATTAATGTTAAAATAGAGGAATATGTTGAATCTGATGTATATGAAAGATTAAGAAAGAGATTGGAGAGACACTATAAAAATGATAATCGAGTTAACGAAGTTTATATCAATCAAGGAGGGACAATAATGATTGATTGTAGAAATTAGAGATATGAAAAAAATATTATTATTAACAGCTTTACTAATTAGTCAATTCGCTTTTACTCAAGATGATTCACAAAGTGATTTAGAAAAGCTTTTAGGAAAAGCTCAAGAAGTATTAAGTAATGTTGAACTTCCAGGTTTAAAGAAAGATAATGATGTAGTTCTTATTAATCTAAACAATCAGTTAACTGCAACTACCATAATGAATAACGGTAAA
>JAQWRB010000016.1 GCA_029243935.1 Alphaproteobacteria bacterium | reverse complement strand
AGTTATACCTGCGTTTCGGTATTCCTCTTCTTCTGTCATTGGTATTGTTGGATAGTCTCTTTCAATTATCATTTCAATAAAGTGAACAGCTTTTTCTAAATCTTCCTTTCCATTTTTAAAACGATGTCTACAGACGTATTTTATAACTGATCCTTCCGGAAAAAGCAACTCGTTCTCAATTACAAATTTACTTGGTTGAATCTTCATTTTCTTGTAGTGAGATCCTCCTACTTGTTTATCATATGCACTCATTTGTTTCTCCTTTATATGTTATATTGACATCCCCTAGAATTTGGATGGGGAATAATTGTTAAAGATTTTTTATGACGACTACATCCTACATAGTATGCACGCCATTCATCATCACTAGCCCTCATATCTACATTAGAATTCATGCAATCTTCTTGTACTCGCGTAACCTGTTTGTAAGCAAATACATTGTCATATTCACTTCCTTTAACACCATGAAACGTATCTACTGTTATGTTCGGTTTTTTGTCCAGTGTGTTATTTTTTTCGTGTTGTTTTAAAATAGATATATCTACGGGTTCAAGAAGATTGAACATCTGATCCCAAGGCTTCATAAATCTCATATTTGCCTTCATTTCTTCCAAACCTATTCTCGCGTCAGGTTCAATTTTAATTCTATCTTCTATTTCTTTTTGATGGCCATAATTTTTAATTCCTCCTGGATTTTTATCAAGTTTTGTTTTCGCTTCAATTCGTTTAAGAACATTTAAATAGTCTCCAATAGGAATTTTGTCATTTGCTTGAATTAATTTTAGTTGAATTACAGCTTCTTTAAATTCATATATTGGAGGTAAATAATCTTTAGATCTATATTCTATATGATTATCTTTTAGGTCATCTTTGATGGAAGTTAAAAGATAGTTATTACGTGCCGTGAATAAAAATGATCTATCTGATTGTGCTATCTGTGTTAAATATTGTGTAATATCCTCTGAATAAAAGTCACGATTAAATTTTCCTTCATCTCCATCTCTGTACTTATATATTTTACTCTCTCTAAATTTAATTTTATGACAAATTTCCTCAAGATATTCATGACCCTTTTTTGGAACTCTAAAAGATTGATCTAATATTATTTTTTCATTGCATTTAAACTCAATAAATTTTTTAACGTCTGCTCCATTAAAAGAATAGATTGCTTGATCATCATCTCCAGCGATCCATAATTGCTCTAAATCACAAAGGCTCGCCATTATTTTTATGAATTCAAATTGACGGGTGCTTAAATCTTGTGCTTCATCAATAAATAAATATTTAATTTTTTTAAACGCATTATTTTTAATGGCCTTATGAGTAATAGGGATCATTTCGGCAAAACTTTTTTTACCTCTAAGGTCACAATGTTTTTTTATGTATTCATTCTTACGCTTAATGTCATTAAAATCTTCGTTAATAGGCCGTTTATTGAATGCCTCTTGAAGAGTCATCATTCTGCTTTTAGCATAATTAATAAGATGTAATGTGGGGTCTTTAATTTCAACTTTACCGTTTAATTCACCATCTGTCATTTCTACGTGAGCATACCCTGCCTTTTCAAAACAAGCTTGTAAGTCTTCTTGAGTCAATAAAGTTTCACTATTAAAAGATTGAGCCTCATAACCAAGAGAATGCATTGTTCTAAAGTATTCTAAATCACTATAATCTACATCACATTCTTCCACCATTTTTTGCTTCGCTACTCGTATTGCTTCTTTGGTAAAAGAGAAATATCCTATTTTGTCAGCAGAAATAGACGTACAGGTGTCTTCTAATTTATTAGAAGTATCATACAATTTTCCAGTAAGTCGAAATTTAATCTGTCTAATAAGAAAACTTGTCTTCCCTGTTCCAGGAGGACCAAAAACTTTAAAAGATGTCATATTTCTCCGTCTAGATTTAAATTAATGGGATTTTTATTGTTAGAGTTTTTATCCTCTATCTTTTTAGGTTCTACTTTATAGCACCATACTCTAACTTGTTCTCCTCCAATAGAAATTCTTCCATCCTCTTTGTATTTTTTAATTTTAAATTTACCAAAGAGTTCATTTAATTGACTTTCGGAACATTTAAAATCTTTTTTAGTTAAAAACGTCCGAAGTGTTTCCATTTTAAAAATTCTTAAATGTGGTTCTTCTTCCGAAGAATAAATTTGATTTACTTTTATAAGGGCTAATTGATCTGTAGGTGTTCTAGCAAAAAATATTTCTAGAAGTTCTTTATATCTTCCTTCTTGTGTTAATTCTGGAGCAATCGCATCCTTACGGGCTCTTTCTAAACGATTGTTAAGAATAGTAATAAATTCTGTTTTATCCAAAAATGATAGTTTATAAAAACATTTTTTCAATACGCGATTACTAAATGCTGCGGGTGTTTCTAAATCTTCTGATTTAAATTCAACATTTTTTATACCAACGGGTAAGTTTAATGACATAAAAAAACTTGGGTCATCTCCTGTTAAAATTCTACAACTAATTATTATACTTTCAAGATCTGTAAGTAGTTTTTTACCATATTTTCGAGAAGAACATTTAACAGATTCACAATGATCACAAATAGGGGCATCACCACATTTATAATCGTAATCTTTTCCGGCATAACTTTTAGCCATATTAGAAATTTCTTTCATAAAATCAACTTTGTCATCTGACATATCTATATATTTTTCTACATATTTATATAATTTGTCTTGCCATGTTTTTTCTTCTGGAAATCTTTTTTTAAGGT
>JAQWRB010000010.1 GCA_029243935.1 Alphaproteobacteria bacterium | reverse complement strand
AAGAAGTAATTGACAATCCTGTAGTTAATAATGCGTTAACCTCTAATAATAATTTAGGTATAAAAATTTCTGCCAGCCCATTAGCAAAGAGAATTGCTTTACAGAATAATATTGATTTAAAAAATATTATTGGGAGTGGTCCAAGAGGTAGAATAGTTAAAGCTGATTTAGATAATTATTTTAATAAAAGCATTAACTTAAATAATAAATCTAATTTTACAAATAAAGAAAATATAAGAAAAAAAACATCTTCAATGAGAAAAATTATAGCAGAGAGATTAAGTTTTTCTAAAAAAGAAGTTCCTCATTTTTATTTAAGTATAGATTGTAATGTAGATAATTTAATTAAATCTAGAGAAGAAATTAACAAAACTTTTAATAAAGAATTAAAAATATCAGTTAATGATTTTATAATAAAGGCCATGTCGACAGCATTATTTAATGTTCCTGAAGCAAATTGTACTTGGGGTAAGGATGAAATGGTATTTTTTGGTTCGGTTGATGTGAGTGTAGCAATTGCCGTTGAAGGTGGATTATTTACTCCTGTAATAAAAAATGCTAATTATTTAAACTTACGCGATATATCCACACAAATGAAAGATTATGTTATTAAAGCTAATGCAGGCAGACTTTTGCCAGAGGACTATGAAGGAGGAAACTTTTCTATAAGTAACTTAGGTATGTATGGAATTGATAGTTTTTCAGCAATAATAAATCCTCCTCAATCTGGTATTTTAGCGGTAGGTAGTATATCAAAAAAGCCTATTGTCATTGATAATGAAGTAAAAATTTGTAATATAATGACTTGTCAATTATCAGGTGATCATAGAGCTATAGATGGGGCAGTTGGAGCAAGGTTGTTGAAAGAATTTAAGAGTTTAATAGAAAACCCTGTTAAAATGATTGTTTAGGTGAATTATGGTTAAAGAAAATACTTATGATTTAATTATAATAGGAAGTGGACCAGGTGGATATGTAGCTGCTATTAGGGCTGGCCAATTAGGATTAAAAACAGCTCTCATAGAAGAGAGTCAACTTGGAGGAGTTTGTTTAAATTGGGGGTGCATACCAACAAAAGCTTTATTGAGAGCTTCTGAAATTAAACATCTTATATCAGTATCTAAAGACTTTGGTATCAAAGTAGATAATAGTTCATATGATTGGAAATTAATAATAGATAGATCAAGAGAAGTTGCTGATAAGCTTTCAAAAGGTGTAAAATATTTATTAAAAAAAAATAAAATAGATGTTGTTAATGGACACGGTAAAATTTCAGGAGTTGGTAGAGTAATTGTTAATGATAATTTATATACTACCTCTAATATAATTTTAGCAACAGGGGCAAGGCCAAAAAATGTTAATGGCCTTTTATCAGATAGTAAAAACATATGGAGTTATAAAGAAGCAATGATACCTGATAAAAAACCAGAATCTATTTTAGTGGTAGGTGCTGGTGCTATTGGTATTGAATTTGCAAGTTTTTATAGTGATTTTGGAACTGAAGTTACAGTTATAGAAGTCCAAAATCATATTCTACCTAATGAAGATATAGACATTTCTGTATTTGTAAGAGATAAATTAGAGCAAGAAGGAATAAAAATCCTTACAAATACTAAAATTAAAACGATAACTTCATTAAAAGACAAGATTGATGCAGAATTTATTATGCAAGATGGAACGGTACATAAGGAAAAATATTCAAAATCTATAGTATCTATTGGAATTGAAGCAAATATTAAAAATATTGGACTAGAGACAGTAGATGTTAAGCAAGAAAATGGTAGAATTATTACAAATCATTTTGGAGAAACTTCTGAAAAAGGTATATTTGCAATTGGTGATATTACTGGTGCACCTTGGTTAGCGCACAAAGCTAGTCATGAAGGTATTAACGCAGTTAATTATATTTTTAATCCTAAAGAAGTAACTAATCATAAAAAAATAATACCTGGATGCACATATTCTCGTCCTCAGGTAGCAAGTATAGGTATTACAGAAAAAAAGGCGAATGAACTCGGTGTAAAAGTAAAGATTGGAGTTTTTCCATTGCATGGTAATGGAAAAGCAATAGCGTTAGGTGAATCTAATGGGTTTGTTAAGACAATATTTAATAAAGATAGTGGAGAGTTAATTGGAGCTCATATGGTAGGGCCAGAAGTAACTGAACTTATCTCAACTTATGCTATTGCAATGCAATTAGAGGCAACTGAAATGGACTTGTTTAATACAGTATTTCCTCATCCTACAGTTTCTGAAGCGATACATGAGTCTGTTCTAGATGCTTATGATAGGGCTATACATATATAATTAAGGAAAATTATATGGTGACTAAGAATCTTAAAGAAGATTATATATCAAGTTCACATTTAAATAATAATAGTGAAATACAAATAAAAAAACCTGATTGGATAAGAGTTAAGGCTCCAATTTCAAATGGTTATTTAGCAACAAAAGATTTAATTAATAAAGCTAAATTGAATACTGTTTGTCAATCCGCTTCATGCCCAAATATTGGAGAATGTTGGGATAAAGGTCATGCAACTGTTATGATTTTGGGAGATGTTTGTACTAGAAAATGTGGTTTTTGCAATATAAAATCAGGGAACCCTAATACTATTGATTCATTAGAACCTAAGAGATTAGCAATTGCAATATCACAATTAAATTTGAAACATGTAGTAATAACTTCTGTTGATAGAGATGATCTAATAGATGGAGGTGCTTCACAATTTGTTAGTTCCATTAAGGAAATTAGAAAAATTTCTTCAGGAACTAC
>JAQWRB010000007.1 GCA_029243935.1 Alphaproteobacteria bacterium | reverse complement strand
TATTTATTAATGGAGATGGAAATGGTACATGTAAAATGAAAGATGCTAAATCAGAGGATTTCTGGGTACTTCTTTGGCATTGTGGCACAGATGGGCAATGTACTGGAGATGTAGTTAATGGTACAGGTCGTTTTGAAGGTGCTACTGGCTCCATGACATGGTGGCATGATGGTGGCTGGGGAGAAGGTTCTGGCACATTTATAATGAAGTAAACAAAACATTAAGTTTAATATAATTAAGGCTTTTACAGAATAAGTAAGGGCCTTTTTTTATATATGTTTTAAAAAATTATATTATTTTTTATGGTCAATTTGGATTAGGTTTTCAATTTCTTTTTCTACAGATTTTATAGGAATTAAATTTGGATCTGTACCTCCCCAATTTTTAGAAACAATAATAGATAACCTTATTAAACTCTAACAAATAAAAGAGATCTCTACAAATACTGGAGTTATGGAGATGATGGTGGTGGTGGATATTATATAGTTTAAACCTACAGAAACATACCTAGAATTGATGGTGGATTCAATACAGGTGCTATGAATCCTCTAGTTTATTTTATCTACTATTAATTCTTTTGATTATTAAAAACTAAATGTAAATTGACTAGCCCACAGTTCTAAATGTTCTTTTCTTTGCACTAAAGGGTAAGCCATTTTATTTTGTAGGTAAGCTGTTTCAGCCATTTGTTTATTATTAAACGCAGTACCCCATCCACATATAGAATTTCTTTGACTAGTTATTAATCCTAGTCCTAGTAGATTTGTATTAACTGTTTTTCTATAACTGTGAAAATCTTTTGCTTGTTGTGGTTTACCTCCAAAGTTTAAATTCTTAGGTCTTTCATATCCTAATTCTTTAATATGCCTAATGAAAGAACCACCTATAAGTGCAGACCTAGATTGTTTAGGGCTTGAAGCAGTAGTAATTAAATAATCTTCTTGTTGTTTATCTTCTATCATTCTTTCTATTATAGGATTTAAGCAATCAACAATAGGTAAATACCTTTGACCAAAGGGATGATAACCATCAGTCTTTGATTTATCTATATAGATACATCTTATGTTTTCTTCATACACAATATTAGCAATTGTTAACTGAAGGAACTCTTCAATTCTGCAACCATAAATCATTCCTAATGCTATTAAATCTTTTAACTCTGGTTTGTTTATTACTTGAGGTGTATCTGCTTGATAAACTAATTTCATATCTTCCATTGACCAAGCTTGTCTATCTTTAGCACTTTTATTTTTCTTATAAGCAGGGAAATGTTCTGTCTTTAATTTGAAGGGACTTTTTATATTAGCCCACTTAATTTCTAATTCATCTGCAAGATATTCAAGATATTTATTTAAGAATTGAGCTTCAGTTATAACAGTATCAGGCTGATAACCTTGTTCAATAACTCTGTTAATTGCCCATTGTTTTACTGCTTTTTTATTTAGCTTATCTAAAGTCATTGTCTTGGAAAAAGTATTTATTATTAATCTATAAGCTCTAGTTTTTTTCTCACTATCTCCCCATAAAGTTTTATGTTTAATATATTCATCAACATAGGAATTAAATGTTCTTCCTAAAGATTCATCTAGAAATTGTTTTGCTTTCCCTGATTTATCTAACTTAATAATTCCTCTTTCTTTATCCCAACCATGTTTTGTAGCAGAAACTCTTTCAAATTCTTTAGTACTAACTTGAGGAATAAATAAATCTTGAGCCTTCTCTATTATTTCATCATATGTATTACTCGCCATTTCTCCTGCACCATCTCTTGAAGAGTCTGAACTTAAAGAACTTACTTGTACTTTTCTGTATTCAATTAATTTTTGTAGGTTCGTTTGAGCTTTACCTGAAATAATATTGCTAGAATTATTATCAATCTCTTTAAAGAGTACATTTAACTTTATGTTAATTATATCTCTTTCAAAAATGGCATCATCTAACAATTCACATTCAGTAGTTTTTTTAAATGTAGTAATTGGCTGACCAGTTTTCTTATTGATAAAATATGGTCTATATTTTTTAGGCAAAACTCTAGCGTAGAACCATATGTTTCGTTGTTTCTTTAAATATTTCATGTCAGTTTTATTTGCCATACAATATGGATAACATATCTAAATAAATTAGACAACATTGTTAGACAACGCTCTTTATAAATTATACTATATATGGTAGGATTGTAGCTAAACTGTCACTTATTGATGGCATTTACCTATACTTCATGCCCTGATTAAGAGAACACGAGGAAGACGTATAGAGCCTTATGTCATGGTTTGCTGCTAAAAATTGATGCTTAAATTAAGTAACGTTGTACACATTCATTTTACACCTAGTTATTCTTTAGTATAAAAAAAACCTTCTGCTTTGCATCTATCATTAAAAGCTATTTTAATTACCTTTTTATCATCTATAAATGAAAAATTATATACAAATTCTAAAGTATTAATTTTAAATAAAGTGCGAGCCCATTTATCAGTAATAAAGTTAAATTTAAAAGAAAAACTGTCATTACCAAGTAAATGATCACCATAAATATTAACAACATTATTTTTTATAAATATTTTATTAATTGTAAAATTACAAATAACAGAACCATCTCTAACTGGTAAATTTCCATACCATTTACCATCAGGAATAAAGTTTGATTTTTCAGCCCAAGACCTTGAGCAGATGGCAAAAAATATAACGAGACTAATGGAGATTATATTTTTCATACACCACTCTACCAGATATAAGAGTTCTCTACAAATACTGGAGTATGGAGGTCGTAAATACAAATATTTATTTACCTAATCTTTAAAAATTACTATGCTTTGTAATTATGCGATTATTTATCTTAATATTATTAAGTATAAATTTTTTATTTATACATAATACTCATGCTGAATGGAAAATGTGGGGAACTGATGGTAGAGACATAGTTTATTATTTAAACTATAATACAATAGAAATAAAAGATGGATACGTATTCTATTGGTTTCTTATGAATTTTTTAGATCCAAATTCAAATGGTCCTAAATCAACTTCTATTTATTTAAAAGCTGATTGTAATAAATTTGAAGTAAAGCCTATTAAAACTATATTTTTTTTAGAAGAAATGGGTAAAAATAAAAAGAATGAATTTTATTATTCTTCTAATGAGGCATGGAGATCTTACAATCCAAATTCTACTCCAGGAATAATGTTAAAATCTATATGTAAAAAAACCAAAAATTTTATATAAATAATGAATTTTCTTATGATCTACTTTGAAATAATCAAAGTATATAATATTTTACTGGTGGGTTATGATGAATTTATTTTATTTATGTATAGTTAATATTTTATTAATATTGGGAGGTTTATCTTATGCACATGACAATGCTGATCAACATGAGATTATGCATGTCTATCCATTATTAGAGGAAGAATATAGGAAAAATATAAATGCTCAATGTAAGATGGGGATTTTAGAAAGACAAAATTGTAATAATAGTTTAGAGGACAAACAAAAAGAGACATCTGTAAATAAATGACGTGTTTTTTACAATATTATATTTTTATTTAGTTCCGCAGTAATAATTAAAATAGCATAAGAAATTAATCTATATCTATTAAGGTTTCCACATAAGAAACCTTTGTTACACAACTAATATTATATTGCACTTGCTCTAAAGTATTATTTTTTGACCAATCAATATTCTTAAAAAGTTTTTTTACTTTGTGATTTTGAGATAACCCTATAAGCCAAAATCCACCATCTTCTGATGGACCTAATACTATTTGTGAGGAGTATAATTTTTTCCATGCATTTACAATTATTTTACTAGAAATATTGGGAATATCACTACCTATTATAATTTTTTTTTTAGATTTATCTGCTAAAATCTTCCACATTTTTTCGCCTATATCTCCAGGTCCTTGTGGAATTCTTGGAAGATTATAAAAAATATGCTTTGGCCAGTCTTTAATTGATGAATCTGGTGTTACACAGATTTTTATATTTATTCTTTTATCAGAATTTAATCTTTTTATTGTTTGTATTAGATTAAAATAATAGAAATTAGACCCTAGTATTTTACCTATTTTATTTTTAAGACGTGACTTGCCTATAGATATTTCAGGTCTTCTAGCAAAAATTATAAGATTAATTTTTTCCATATGTTTTTCTTGTATAAATTTTATTAATTATTTCAATATTAAAACCTAACAGGTATAAAGTTAAACAATATAAATTTATAAAAGGTCTAATTAACCATCCTGCAGATTTGTAACGAATAGAATCAGTGATGATATAACTATTTAATATTTTAATATTTCTAAAACCAACATTTCTAATGATCTCTACATCCTCCATTATTGGTAAATTTTTATATCCACCTATTTTATTATAGAATGCCTTAGATATTAGCAGACCTTGATCTCCATAAGGTAATTTAAAATACTTTGACCGAAAAGTAACTACCTTAGATAGAAGGAATGCATAAATATTTACTTGGTCAAATTTTAGTTTAAATGTGGCAGCTTTATATTTGTTCTCATCAGAGGATATAAATTTTTCTATTTCTTCTATAGCGGTATTTTCTAAAATAGAGTCAGCATGTAAAAATAAAATCCAATTGGTGAAAACTTTTTCAGAACCTAAATTTAATTGTATTCCTCTATTATTATTTTTTAATGTAAATAATTTAGTATTATATTTATTACATATTTTTCTAGTAAGATCCTTTGATTGCCCGTCTACAACTATAATGTTTTTAAATATTTTTGTTAGAATATTTAAAGTATTATTGATAGTTCTTTCAGAATTATATGTCGGTATAACGATCGTTACTTTATTATTAATAATATCATCCATAATTAGCTAAGAATATAAATGTCTATGATCATCATAAGAAATATTAAAAAACCACAAATATTAGATTTATTAAAACCACTTTTAAATTTTTCTGTATCATTAATTTTGGTTCTTGCGGCATACGTGATTTGCCATATGCCTAATATAGTTATTATTATAATAGTCAATATATCAAAACTATTTAATATTAATGCGATGCAAAATATAATAGTGCTTATTAAGTAAGCAATAGCTGAAAATATTCCTGAGTATTTTTGCATTTTAACTGCTGTTGATTTTACTCCTGTAAGTAAATCATCTTTATAATCTTGCATTGCATATAAAGTATCATAGCCTATTGTCCAAAAAATGGCGCCAAAATAGAGAATTATTACAGAAATATCCGGATACTTTTCTGTTATGCAGCTATAACCTATAAGAATTCCTATATTAAACGTAATTCCAAGCCAGATTTGAGGAAAAAAAGTAATTCTTTTGGTTAAAGGATAAATAATAATTAATGGAATACTAATTAATGATATTATGATTGCAGGAATAGGTAAGCTTACTAGAATTAAAAAACCTATAACTAAAAGCATCAAAATGAATAATATACCTTCTGTAATGGTAAGGCTTCCAGAAGCTATTGGCCTATTTTTAGTTCTAATGGTCTTTTTATCTATATGTCTATCTAAAATATCATTCCATGCACAGCCTGCAGCTCTCATAATAAATGAACCTATTACTAAGAGTAATGAAAAGTTCATTAAATAAATTAAATCAGGTTTAGCCATAGCAATGCCCCAAGTACATGGCCATGCTAGAAGGAATGCACCAGTAGGACTATTAAATCTTCCTAAATAAATAAAACTTTTAATTTTCTTTATCATATTTTCCAATATTGTTTGGTATTAAAAATAAATTAGTATTAAAGTAATTTTTTAATTATTTTAATGTTTATCATAGATATTATTGTTTTAGAAGATTTAGAATTGGATATATAATTTGAATTATCAGGCTAAGACTAGGATTTATCGTGAAGCCTCTTTAGAAAAAAATGTTAATATATCATTAACTTTAAAACAGTCTCATAAAATAATAAATGTTTTAAGAATGAAAAATAATGATGAGGTAACTATTTTTAATGAAGCTTATGGTGAATGGTCAGGAAAAATTATTATCCAAAAATCTAAAGTTAGTGTTATTTGTGGGGATATAATAAAACCTATTAAAGTGGAAAGTGGTCCGTCTTTAATTTTTTCACCCTTAAAACAAGCAAGAACTGATTGGTTAATAGAAAAGGCTACAGAATGTGGGGCAGAAAATTTATTACCCAGTATAATGAAGAGGACTGCCGTGAGAAATGTTAACATTGAAAGATTTAAAAATAATGCTATTGGGGCTGCGGAGCAGACTGGAAGAATAAGTATCCCTAATATAGAGCCATTAAGAAATTATGAAGAGCAAATTAATTTTTGTGTAAAATTAAATAAAACTATAATATTTTGTGATGAATTACGTTTAAGCCCGTTAATTAGTGAATTATACAAAGATTTAAATCCTAATGATATAGCTATAGTTATTGGACCGGAGGGAGGGTTTGATGATGAGGAAAGAGATTATGTTCAAACTAATATTGAGAACTTAATTGAATGTAGTCTTGGGCCTAGAATATATAGAGCAGAAACAGCAGCTTTAGTGGCTTTAGCGTTGTTTCAATAATATTTTAAAATTAAGAAAGTTTATAATATGAATCTGAAAAAAATAGATCTTATAAAATGGTTTGAAGCAGGCTGTAAGCCTAAAAATCTATTTAGAATAGGAACGGAACATGAAAAATTTGTATATAAATTAAATAGTTTAAAACCTGTTTCTTATAATGAGCCTTCAGGAATCAAAAATATATTAAAATCCTTAGTTAGATTTGGTTGGGTTGAAGTTAGTGAGAGTGGTAATATTATAGCTTTAAGAAAAGATAATCAATCTATAACTTTAGAACCTGGTGGGCAATTAGAGCTTTCAGGAGCGCCTTTAGAAAATATTCATCAAACATGTAGTGAAGTAAATGAGCATTTAAAACAAGTTAAAATAATAGGAAATGAGCTTAATATAGGCTTTTTAGGAGTTGGGGCGAGGCTTGAAGGAAAATTAGCTTCTGACTTATGGATGCCCAAACCAAGGTATAAAATTATGAAAGATTATATGCCATTGGTTGGTAATTTAGGTTTAGAAATGATGGCCGATACATGCACAGTGCAGGCTAATTTAGATTATTCATCTGAACAAGATATGAGAAGAAAATTAAAAACTTCTTTTATATTACAACCGATCGTTACGGCTTTATTTGCCAGTTCTCCTATAGAAAAGATGAAACCATCTAAATATATTACTAGAAGAGCCGCAATATGGTTTGATGTTGATAAGGATCGCTGTGGAACTCCTAAATTTATTTTTGATGAAAATTTAAGTTTTGAATCATGGGTAGACTATGCCCTTAAAGTCCCCATGTATTTTATCAAGAGGAATGGTCAATATATAAATTGTGCAGGTGCATCTTTTGAAAAATTTATGCTTGGACAATTAGAACAATTACCTAATGAAAAACCAACTATATTGGACTGGGAAGATCACCTTAGTACAATTTTTACAGAAATTAGACTGAAGCAATATATAGAGTTTAGGGGGGCAGATGCTGGGCCCTGGAAAAGTTTATGTGCACTTCCTGCTCTTTGGGTAGGATTATTATATGATAGTGAATCATTAAATGAAGCAGAAAGCTTAGCTAAAAGCTGGTCATTTGATATGTATAAAAAAGCTTATGAAGAAGTGCCAATAAAAGGGTTAGACCTTATAATTAATAAAAGATCTATAAATGACCATGCTAAAGATTTAATTGCAATTTCTAAAAGAGGTTTAAAGAAAAGAAATTTTCTTGATGGAACTGGCAATGATGAAAGTGGTTATTTAAATCAATTAGAAGAAATTACGCATACAGGTAATAGTCAAGCTAAAAAAATGTTGTCTATGTGGAATAATAATGAACCTTTAAAAAGCATTTATGATCATTATTCATATTAAATAATATAAAAATTATTTAGTTTCTGTTCCACCAACTGTTAAACCATCTATTTTTAAGGTAGGCTGACCCACCCCAACAGGAACGCCTTGGCCATTTTTCCCGCATGTACCTATTCCAGGGTCTAATTCCATATCATTACCTATCATTGATACTTTTTTTAATACTTCAAATCCAGAACCTATTAAAGTAGCTCCTTTAACAGGAGTGGTAATTTTACCATTTTCAATTTTATAAGCTTCATTTGCAGAAAAAACAAACTTGCCGTTAGTTATATCTACTTGACCCCCTGCAAAAGACTTAGCGTAAATACCATTTTTGGTGTTTTCTAAAATTTCTTTAGGGTCTTTATCTCCTGACGTCATTATTGTATTTCTCATTCTCGGCATAGGTTGATGAGCATAAGATTGTCTTCTACCATTTCCAGTAGATTTTGTTCCCATCAATCTAGCGTTTAGTCTATCTTGCATATAACCAACTAATTTTCCGTTATCAATAAGAACAGTTTTTTCAGTAGGTGTTCCTTCATCATCAATTGAAAGTGATCCTCTCTTAGCATCTATAGTGCCATCATCAATAACTGTAACACCTTCTGATGCAACTTTCTGTCCCATAAGATGGGAAAAGACACTTGTTTTCTTTCTATTAAAATCTCCTTCAAGGCCATGACCAATTGCTTCATGCAACAATATACCAGGCCAGCCTGGTCCTAATATTACTGTCATTTCTCCTGCTGGAGCTGGTTTTGCTTCTAACATTATTAGAGCTTGTCTTAGCGCTTCATCTACATGAAATTTCCAATTTTTTTCATCAAGAAGCAAGTCATAACCATGCCTACCACCTGATCCATAAGAGCCTGTTTCCATTTTATTATTATTTTTAACAGCTATATTTACTCCTAACCTTACTAATGGTCTTATATCATCTAACATTTGCCCATCTGCTCTTAAAATACGTATAGCCTCCCAGGAAGCCGCTAATGAAATACTAACTTGCTCAACTTTATTATTAAGCGATCTTGCATATTCATTAATATTTTGAAGTACTTTAATTTTTTCTTTAAAGTCAACTTGAGATATAGGGTTATCAGATTTATAAAAATTTCTATTTGTATTAATTGGTGACACATCTATTTCTTTTTGATCCTTTGACCTGACATCTTTTACAGTACTGGCAGCCCTTTCTAAACTTACTTTTGAAATTTCTGAGGCATGCGCATAGCCCACTGCTTCCCCTGATAAAGACCTCAATCCAAATCCTATGTTCTTGTTTGAATTTGCTATTTTTAATTTTCCATCATCAAATGAAAAACTTTCATTTTCAGAGGATTGCATATATAGCTCTCCATCTTCAGCACCTGAAACAGCTTCAGAAACTATTTTCTCTGCATATGATTTGTTAATATCATTATTATCAAAAAATAACTTATTCAAATTATCTATGCTATCCATACACCCTCCTAATATTATATATACCTATAAAAGGCATAAATTAGATTAATATTTTTTTATAAATTCATTAATTATTTTACATATAAAAACATTCTCTTTTTCTAAACCTACGGTAATTCTTAAGAAATCTGGTAAACCATATTCAGCTAGTTTTCTTACAAAAATATTATTATTTTCTAAATATGCATAACACGCATTAGCATGTTCAATATTTTTAAACTTAGCTAAAACAAAATTTCCTACACCAGGAACTATTTCTATCTGGATCTTTTTAAGTTCATTTTCTAGAAAAGGTTTCCATTTGTTGTTATGTCTAACTGCATTAGCTATAAATTCTCTATCTTGAAGTGCTGCCACAGCTGCATGCTGTGCAATAGTATTTATATTAAATGGTAGTCTAATTCTATTTAAAAGGCCTATTACTTCTTGAGAAGCATATGCCCATCCAATCCTTAATGCTGCTAAACCATATATTTTAGAAAAGGTTCTAGTACAGGCAACATTATTATATTTAGTAACTAAGTCAATACCATTTGTGTAATCCTCTCTCTCTACATATTCTGCATATGCAGAATCTATTACTAAAAGACAATTTTGAGGCAATTCTTTTCTTAAAATAATAAGCTCTTGTCTCGTTAAGTATGTACCTGTCGGATTATTAGGATTAGCAATAAAACAAATCTTAGTTTTGTTAGAACATACTTTTAGTATTTCACGAACATCTGCTTTGTAATTTTTTTCTGCAGCAACTATTGGAGTAGCACCCGCAGCTTTGGCGGCAATAGGATAAACTAAAAAACCATGCTGACTATAAACTATTTCATCCCCAGGTCCTGCAAAACAATTTGCAAATATTGATAAAATTTCATCAGACCCATTTCCACAGATAATATTTTCAATATTTAAATTATGAAATTTTGCTATAGCTTCCCTTAATTGTTGGGCACTTCCATCCGGATAACGTGCAGGGTTGCTTGCAGAATTTTTAATTGCTTCTAAAGCTTTATTTGAAGTCCCTAAGGGTGTTTCATTTGAAGATAGTTTAATAACAGATTTATTATCCAAAGAACCAGATTTTCCTGGAACATATGGCTGAATATCTAATATTGATTTTTTAGGTGTAATGGTAATATTATATCTCCATAAAATTTATTTTAGTATTTTTTCTATAGTTTTTAATAAAATATTATTAGTTTGCTCTTTTAATCCATGGATTACATAAGGAACTAATGAGGAAATTTCATTTTTTTTATTTTTTATCTCTAAATTTTCAGTTGAACAATATATTATAGGAATACTCAAGCTTTGTATAATTTTAATTGTTTCACTAATAGGCGTAAAATTATAATTAACAATTATAATTAAGTCTGCTTTTTTTGATGCTCTTAATAGAGCTTTTGAAGAAGATTTGTCATCTTTAATTTCTACATTATTTATAGATATTTTTGTTCTATTAATATTGTTTAAAGAAAACGATTCTGATAATATATAAATATTTTTATTAGTCATGGTTTTTCCATATAAAATGCATTGGCCTCTCCTAATTTGGGAGCTGATTCAATTATTTCCTTTGGTCTCCATATAGGGGCAAGAGGCGTAGGCATTGCTATTATTTTTTTATTTCCAATATGCATATTTGCTGATAATAATTCTCTTTCTATAACTTGTGCATCTAACATTGCCTCTTTTAAAGAATGAACTATAGAGCAGCATATATTATTTTCTTTATCTAAAATTTCTTTCCAATATTTTGTTGTTTTTTCTTTTAATATTTTAATAATTTCTTTTTTTGAGGCAGTCGGATTAACTTTATCATTAATAAACTCTTTTGGTAAATTTATAACTTCACAAAACCGAAGCCAGAATTTTTCTTCTAAGGCTCCTAAAGCTATATATCCTTTATCTAAAGTTTCATAAATACCATAGCGAGGACTTGCCCCTGTTAATTGTAAATCACCTCCTTTTGCATAATAATTATCTGTGGTTAGACCTAAGGCCATCCACATAAATGGAAAAAGATTATCAGTCATTGATATATCTAAGAACTTTCCTTGACCTGTTTTTTCGACTTCTCTTAGTGCTAAAAGAATATTAATAACGGCTGGATAGCTTCCTCCAGCTATATCTGCTATTTGCGTGTTTGGCATAGCTGGTGATCCATCCTTTTCCCTTGCTAATGAAAGGAGACCAGACTCTGCCATATAATTTAAATCATGCGCTGCCACTAATTTTTTAGGACCAGTTTGTCCATAACCTGTAATAGAGCAATGAATAATATTAGGTTTGATTTTTAAAAGATTTTTAAAATCTAGACCGAGACGGTCCATAACACCAGGTCTAAATTGATCCACAACTATATCAGAAGATTTAATTAAATTAGTAATTTTATTAAATCCTTCCTCAGATTTAATATCTAACTCAATTGATCTTTTACCTCTATTAAGCACGCCAAATAGGACGCTTTCCCCGTCTATAAATGGAGGAGACCTTCTCATGTCTTCTCCTCCAGGTTTTTCAACCTTAATTACTTCTGCACCTGCTTCAGCTAGGATTAAAGTTGCTAATGGCCCAGGAAGTAAGGTCGAAAAGTCTATTATTTTTATACCATCTAATGGCTTCATAAAATTCTCCATACATATTATTATATAATAATTTAAATTATATTTTAGACAATTTAATATTAAACTTTACTTTTATACTATATAGTATTTTAAGGCTTACAATTTTCTTTATATAATTTATTCAATGTTTCAGATATGTTGGTTTATTAAAATAAGTATATTATATTAAGTATTATGATAATTAATATAATAATCTTCTTTATGATTGTTTTTTAAAGCCTGCCTGCTAGACAATCTTGGAATTCTCTAGAGCAGTATCTGATTTTTTAAAATAATGCAGTATGATAACTTAAACTCAATTAGAATGGTTAATATATGTTTTTGGTTATAAATAGAACTTTATAACAAATGGTATTATTAAGTGTGATGATTTAGGATGTAATTATAGTGAGGAAAAATAAAATAATGTATTTTAAATTATTTATGATAATCTTAATAAATTTTTGTATATTTATATATTCTGCTTCTGCTAATAACGCTTTAATCAATTATCAAATAATTGATTATGCAATACCGTTATCTTTAACGTCTGTGTCAGGCAATCCAGAAAGTGGTCAAAAAATAGTTATTTCGAGAGAAGGTAATTGTTTAGCTTGTCATCAAATACCAAATATAGTTGATAAATTTCAAGGAAATATTGGACCAAGTTTGGCAGGAGTGGGGAATCGTTATACTATGGGGGAGTTAAGACTTAGATTAGTTGATCCATATGTAATTAACTCTAAATCTTTAATGCCTGCTTTTTATAAAAACCAAAATTTAATAAGGGTTGATAAAAAATATACTGGAAAATCAATATTAACAGCACAACAAATAGAAGATGTTATAAGTTGGTTGGCTACTTTAAAAAATTAATTAAATATAAGGTAAAAGCATGATTCTTAGGAAAAATATATTTACAAGAAGAAAAGTATTTAATTATTTAATAGGTTGTGTGTTTGCCATGTCATCAAAGTATTCACTTGCAGGTCAACAAGCAGGAAGTCCATTTAGAGACCGTTTTCAAACTTATCGTCAAACTTTTAGAATTGAACCAGACCCAGAAGAGGCAAGAAGAATAGTGAGAAACATCATTAAAGGAAGAGAAATAAGAGAAAATTTAATTTTCCTAAAAGCACCAGATATAGCGGAAAATGGTAATACAGTTCCTATTAGTTTTGGAGTAAATTGTTCAATGGAAGGGCAAGACTATCCAAGGATAGTGCATATTTTAGTATTAGATAATCCATTTCCAGAGATAGCAAAATTTTATTTCAGTCCTGAATCAGGCGAGGCAAGTGTGGATATAAGGATAAGAATGAGGACCAGCTCAAATATCATAGCTATTGCAGAAATGCAAGATGGTTCAGTTGGAGAAACAAAAGCTTTTGTAGATGTTACAATAGGAGCTTGTAGTTAATGGCAGGTGAAGAAAGAAAAAATTGGAGAAGAAGGTTAAAAACACCTAAATCAGCGATAAAAGGTGAAATTATAACCATTAAAACTATGGCAGAGCATATTATGGAGCCAGGCGTTAGACGTGATCCAGAAACGGGTGTTATATATCCTAAAAAAATAATAGACCTTGTAATTTGTCGTTTTAATGGAAAGCAAATATATAAAAGTCATTGGTATTCTGGAGTATCAGCTAATCCATTTATGTCATTTAAAATGAAAGCTATTTCATCGGGTTTATTAGAAGTTGAGTGGGTGGATGATTATGGACAATCAAGTTATAAAAAAGCAATAATTATAGTTTATGATGAAAATGGAAAAGAAGTTATTCCAATGAAATTAGATAAAGCAAGTTCCATTAAAGAAGTAATATGATATGTCTTTTTATAATGTAATTATATTTATATTGTTTTTAATATATTCATTAAACGTTTTTTCTCAGGAAACATTAAATAATAAATTATATGAAAAACCATACGCTAATAATGCATTAAAGTCTGGCAAATATTTTGCAAGAGAAGAAACTAGAAATATAGAATTAGATGAATTTGAAAATCCTGGAATGATTTGGGTAGAAAGAGGAAAAGATTTATTTAATTTGCAAGATGGAGAGAATAATTCTTCTTGTGCCCTCTGTCATAAAGGAGATACGAATTCATTATTAGGGGTCGCTGCAAGTTATCCTAAAGTATATAAAAATCAATTAATAAACTTAGAGCAGAAAATAAATATGTGTAGAAAAAATAATATGAATTTACCTAAATATAAATTAGAGAGCAATAATTTATTATCTTTATCGAGTTTTGTATCGTATATTTCTAAAGGCGTTCCTATGAATGTTAGTGTAGCAGGAAAAGCTGAAAAATATTTCAAAAAAGGAAAGGAAATATTCTATCAAAGGATAGGGCAAATGAATTTAGCTTGCAATCAATGCCATGATGAAATAGCAGGTAGTTATTTAAGGGCGGAAAAAATTAGTCAAGGCCATATAAATGGCTTTCCTTCTTATCTTATGAGATGGGAAGGTATTGCTTCTGTTCATCGAAGATTTCAATTCTGCAATAACCAAGCAAGAGCGCAACCTTTAGAAATAGGGCATAATGATTACAATGCATTACAACTGTATGTTGCCTGGAGGGGAAATGGCCTTCCAATAGAAACCCCATCAGTTAGAAGATAATAACAATAATTATAGAAATTAGGAAAAATAAATGAATATACAAAAACCTGTTAATTCAGTTTTAAATTTAATAGGAAATACTCCCTTATTGGAAGTAACAAATATAGACACTGGTCCATGTAAATTATTTTTAAAATTAGAATCCCAAAATCCTGGAGGATCTATTAAAGATAGACCTGCTAAATATATGATAGAAGATGCGGAGAAAAATGGAAAATTATTTAGGGGAGGTTTGATTATAGAAGCTACAGCTGGCAATACAGGAATAGGTTTGGCTTTAATAGCACTTTTACGTGGATATAAATGTTTGATTGTGGTGCCAGATAAAATGGCAAAAGAAAAAATCATCCATTTAGAAGCACTTGGTGCTGAGGTTATAATTACACGCTCTGATGTAGAAAAAGGTCATCCTGAATATTATGCTGATTTAGCGCAGTCTATAGCAGATAAAAATAAGGGATCTTTATATATTAATCAATTTGGCAACCAAGCTAATTTAAATGCACATTTTGAATGGACAGGCCCTGAAATATTACATCAATTGTCTAATAAAGTAGATGCCTTTTGTGCAGGAGTGGGAACTGGTGGAACAATTACAGGGGTTGGAAAAGCGCTAAAAAAAATTAATAAAAATTGTGATATTATTCTTGCAGATCCAGTTGGTTCTATCTTAGAACCTACATTTAAAACAGGCATAATCCCTGATCATGTTGGTAGTTGGTTGGTTGAGGGAATAGGAGAAGATTATATTCCTCCTTTATTAGATCTTAAAATAATAACACATGCTTATGCTATTTCTGATAAGGAGGCTATAGATACGTGTCATTTAATTCTTAAAAAAGAAGGTGTATTAGCTGGAAGCTCAAGCGGAACATTAATTTCAGCAGCTATAAAGTATTGTAAAGAACAAAATAGACCTAAAAATGTTGTTACATTAGTTTGTGATACTGGTAATAAGTATTTAAAAATTTATGATAAAAATTGGCTAGTTGAAAATAAATATAATTAATCTATTCCACAAAAATATTATTAATATAAAGGATTTAAATATGGTTTCAAACCTTCCAAAATCAAAGTTTGCTACTAGAACTATTCATGCAGGACAGTCTCCTGACCCATCAACTGGAGCAATTATGACTCCTATTTATGCTTCATCTACTTTTGTTCAAGATAGTCCTGGTGTTCATAAAGGTTATGAATACGCTCGAACAGGAAACCCAACACGTAAAGCATATGAAATGTGTATGGCTAATTTAGAAGGAGGATTAGATGCATATGCATTTGCTTCAGGATTATCTGCTGCCGATACTGTGCTTTCCTTATTGAATTCTGGTGATGAAGTGCTCGCTATGGATGATCTATATGGGGGATCAAGAAGATTGTTTGAGAACGTTAGAAAAAGAACATCAAATTTACAATTTATTTTTGGTGATTTGTCTGACGCCTCTAATATTGACCGTTTAATCACTAAAAATACAAAAATGATTTGGGTTGAAACCCCAACAAATCCTATGTTAAAAATAGTTGATCTTGAGTATGTTGCAAAGATAGCAAAAAAGTATAATAT
>JAQWRB010000156.1 GCA_029243935.1 Alphaproteobacteria bacterium | reverse complement strand
TGTAATATTAATAATATTTCAATTCTTATACTATCAATATAATAATAATATTATATATAAAAAAATCTTAAAATTAGAAAAAGCAGCCTCCTCAATTAAGGTAGTTGATTATAGTGAAGAATTAATTTTATTAAATAATAATATTAAAGACACAAATATTCTAAGCAGTAACAATTTATTAAAAATAAAGAAAAATAACGCTATAATAGAAACTACTAATAATAAAATAAAAGATTTAGAAAGCAATATAATTGCATCAGAAGATTTTAATAAGCCACAAGCTCTTCATCTTAGTGAGTATAATAAAATATTAATACATCTTTTTGTAATTAAAGAAAATATTAAATACTCTATCCCAGATTTAAGTAAAATAAATATTATTAATAATTATTTTACTAAGATTAGTATACCTGAGGATATTAATTTAGCTTTAGAAAATATTAATAACTTAAGTAGGGTTACTTTAGTAAGTCATAAACAGTTAAAAAAAGAATTTGCAACTTTAGTTATTCATATTAATAAATCTAAAGAAAGTATGCCTGTGAATAACGATAAGATTGATATTTTATCATACTTAAAACAACTAGTAAAAATTACTAAAATAAATAATAATGAACTTTCAAATAAAGCCAATATACCTAGCAACATTATCAATAATTTAGATATTTATAATTATGAATATATTCTAAATCAATTTAAAAATTATGATGACAATATAGAATTAAATTTATGGCTTAAGAATGTAAAAAATCATAAAATTTTAATTGATTCCATAAATAATATAATTAACTGGCTTATTTTTAAGGGATAATTATATGTTAAGAATATTAGTAATTTTTTTGTTATTAACCTTAACTGGTTTTATAACGATTTGGATAAAAAAAGATCCTGGTAATATTTCTATCGAATGGCAAGGCTGGCTTATAGAAGCGTCTCTCCCGATTACAGTAACCCTAATATTATTATTTTTTGTTATTATATTGTTAGCCTACTTTGTTTTAAAAAAAATAATCTCTATACCTAAGTCTGTTAAAAATAACTATAATAATAATAAAAAAATTAAAGCAGATAAAGCAATTATTAGAGCTTTCTCTGCAAAATATATGGGAGAAGTAGAATTAGCAGAAAATTATTCACTTCAAGCAAAATTTTTAAATAATACTCCTTTAAAGTTATTATTAGATTCAGAAATAAATAATTATTATGGAAATGATAACAAATACTTAGAACACTTAAATATGATGTTAGAACATCCTGAAACTCTATTGATCAGCATAAAAAAATTAACTACTACACATATTAAGAATAAAAATATTAACGAGGCACTTCGTATAATAAGTATGAGCCCTAAATCTAAAAACACTCCTAAATGGTTTTTTTATACCTCTTTACAATTAAATATTTTGGAAAATAACTGGATACCTGTAAACAACTGTATTAAAAATATTAGTAAATATACAAAAACTAGCCATACTGCATTAAAACTTATTAAAAGCAGAATATTCTTATATAAAGCATTAAAAGAACGGAATAATATAGACTTTAAAGATATAGACAATTCTCTAAAAAATGATCCTACTTTTGCGCCAGCAATAGTTTTTAAAGCAAAACTATTATACAAAAAAGATAAAAAAATTGGATTAAACTTTGTAAAAAAATCTTGGAAAAATTATTCTCACCCAGATATTACAGATTTTTTAATCAATATATTTAGTAACAAACCTAAGCATGAACTATTAAGCATCATTAAAAGTATAACTGAACTAAATAATGACAAGTATAATAATAATTATACATTAGCTAAAGTTGCATTACTTGCAGAATCATGGAAATTAGCAAGACAAGCCATAAATGCTATTCCTGAAAAAGAATGGACAAAATCTATTTATCTTATGATGGCTGATTTAGAAAAAAAAGAACATGGAGATCAAAATAAATTTAATATTTGGTATAAAAAATCACAAAATGCTAGTTTAGATTTTACTTGGGGGTGTACATCATGCTCCTATATTGCAAATCAATGGGATTTAATTTGTCCTAAATGTTCCAGCCTAGATTCTATTCAATGGCAACAGTTTAGAGACCCCTCTATATATATTGAAAATAAAGATTCTATTAATAAGCATAATAAAATTTCTAATACGTTTAGTACTATAGATTCATCAGGTGGCATCATAGAAGATTTAAATACAGGAATTGATAGATAGAGATATGATTAAAATTCTTTCTTTAATATATCTTTATACTTTTTTATCTCTAATGAATGCAAACGCTTCAGTAGATATGATTATTGTTGAAAAATCTATGCGTACTTTAAAGCTTATGGATAATGGACATATAATTAAAGAATACTCTATAGATTTAGGCTTTGACCCTATTGGACATAAACATTTTGAAGGTGATGGAAAAACACCTGAAGGCTTATATTATATTAGTAAAAAATCTACTAATAGTGACTTTTATCTTTCCTTACAAATTTCTTATCCTAACAAATGGGATAAAAGAAATGCAGATTCCTTTAATCGCAATGCAGGAAATTATATAATGATACATGGAGAGCCCAATAATAAAAATCATTCATATAAAAAAGATTGGACAAATGGTTGTATTGCACTTTCAAATAAAGATATTACTAATCTTTATAAGTATATCCTAATAAGGACACCTATTTATATAAAAAAATAAAAACCTTAAGTTGCAAAAATCATATCTTTGTCTTTAAATGATTTTAATTCTATACCATTAAACGAAGGGTCAATTATAAATAAAGTTGCTTGCTCTCCTGGTTTATTTTCAAAACGTATATATGGTTCAACAATAAATTTCGCTTTATTTTTTACAAGCTTCTCTTTTATTAAATGCCAATCATCCCAATCTAAAATTAGTCCAAAATGTCTTACTGGAACATTTTTACCATCAACTTTATTATTATTTTCTAAATCGCATGAATCAGGAGATAAATGTGCCGTAATTTGATGCCCATAAAAATTAAAATCTATCCATTCTTTACTTGTTCTTCCAATAGAACATCCTAAACAATTAATGTAAAAAGTTTTAGTTTCTAATAAGTTTTTAACTGGAAAAGCTAAATGAAAAGGAGGAAAATTTTTTATCATAATAATCTTTCAAAATATAAGACTATAAACTTAACATTTTTTTTATAATTTCTCTATATATTTTTGCAGGCTGATTTCCTCCAGATAATCTCTCAACTTTTGTATTATCATCCTTGCCAACCCAGACGCCAATAATATAATTATTTGCATAGCCTATAAACCAAGCATCCTTAGAGTTCTGAGTCGTTCCTGTTTTACCTCCATATAATATTTTATTATTTAACAATGAGGTTTTTGCATTCGAGGAAGTGCCATTATCCATTGAGCTTTTAAGCAAGATTCTTATTGATTTCAATATTTCTTTATTAATAGCAGAATTTCTTTGAGAACTTTCTCTTTTATAAATTACATTACCATTTCTATCACTTATAGTTTCTACACCATGAATAAATGGTATAATTCCTCCTGAAGCAATTGCTGCATAAGCATTAGTCATCTCTATAAGAGAAATACTTTGCGTGCCCAGGGATAAAGACCTTTCAGGTTTTAAATTCGATGAAACACCTAATTTTTTTGCCCATTTAATGACATTGTCTCTACCGGTTATTTCTTGGAGTCTAATTGCCACCACATTAGAAGATATTGAAAATGCTTCTTTAAGACTAATAAGGCCTTTATATTTGTTATTATAATTTTTTGGAGTCCAACCATCTAAATCTAAAGGCATATCTTCAATATTATCATATGCATTCATACCTAACTCTAATGCTGCCAAATAAGTAAATAATTTAAAAACTGAACCTGGCTGTCTTAAAGATTGGGTAGCACGATTAAACTGGCTCTTATAAAATGATCTCCCTCCTAACATTCCTTTAACAGCTCCAGTTGTATCTAATACAATTACTGCCGCTTCTATATCTTTTCTTTCTTTTAATATTAATGACACAGCTTTTTCTACTTCTGACTGAATTATAGGATCTAATGTTGTTTTAATAATAATATCAGAGACATTATTATAATTTTTTGAAGTTCTCCTTAAAACCCAATCTGTGAAGTATCTACTTTCATTTGTAAAACTCTTGTTAATTAATAATTTTTCTAATTTACTATCTGCTAAATTAAATTCAAGTTTTGAAATTAAGGTTAATTTAAACATTCTATTTAATATTAAGGATGCTCTTTTTTTTGTCTCATCAGGAGAAGAAAGTATATTTAATCTTGTTGGGGCTTTAAGAGAAGCCGCTAAAATTGCAGCCTCATATATAAGGAGTTCTTTAGGTGTTTTTTTAAAATAACTGTCCGTAGCTGAATTAATTCCATAATTCCCAGATCCAAAATAAGCCCTATTTAAGTAGAGGGAAATAATTTCCTCTTTATCTAAGATAGTCTCTAACTTTAATGTAATAAATAATTCACGTATTTTTCTTAAGATGCTTTTTTCAGAATTCAAAAATATAAGTTTTGCCAACTGCTGTGTTATTGTGGATCCACCCTGTTTATAGCTAGCACTTAATATATTTACATAGATAGCTCTTAGAATGCCCTTAATGTCTATTCCAGGATGAGAATAGAATCTATTGTCTTCGATAGCTATAACGGCATTTATTAAATAAGGAGAGATATTTTTAAATTCTACATAGGAAGAGTATAACTCTCCATATACTGCTAACCTTGAATTATTATTTGCATTAATTACAACTGAAGGCTTTCTTTGATTTTGTGATAACTCATTAAAGTTAGGTAAAGTAATCCAGCAATATAAAAATATTACTATTATTATAAAGATAAAAAGAATAGTTATGTTTAGTATTAATCTTTTTAAAAAAATAATTTTTTTACCTATATATCAATATTTTCTACTTCTAATGCTCGCTCTTGAATAAAATTTCTTCTAGGTTCTACTTCTTCACCCATTAATGTTGAAAATACATTATCTGCTTCTTGCGCATCATCTATATTAACCTTTAATAAAATTCTTGCGTCAGGATCTAATGTAGTTTCCCATAATTGGTCAGGATTCATTTCACCCAAACCTTTATAACGCTGAATGCCAAGCCCTTTCCTACCTTGTTCTATAGAAGTTTCATATAAATCAGAGGGCCCAGATATCTTATAATTATTATCATCTTTTACTAAGGTTGCACCGTTAAAATAAGTTTCTTGCAATTCCGCTGCATCATTTTCTAATTTACGTGCATCTACAGAACTTAATATTATTTTGTCAATTATATACTCTGAAATTACCCCTCTTCTATCATGACTAAAAAAATACTTTTTTTCATCTGAATTATATTTACCATTCCATCCATCTTCTCCAGGTCGCGCAAACTTATTTAATGCTTTAGTAACAAATTCAGCCACCACTGATGCTTTTTCCTTATCATCAAGTAAATTAACATCTAATGCTCCACTAATTGCCATGCGCTCTATTAAATCACTATTAATTTTTTTAGACAAAGCAAGAATAGAAAAATGTTGTTTTTTAGCTGATAGTATTAAAGACTTTAAATCTGCAGAAGTTCTATTTTCATTTGTATTAGTAATTAAGAATGTATCAGCAACTAATTGATCAATTAAATAATTGTCTAGCGTATCCTCATCTTTTAAATAAACCTCGCTAGAACCTTTTTTAACCTTAAAAAGAGGTGGCTGGGCTATATATAAATGACCGCTGGCAATAAGCTCTTCCATATGTCTATAAAAAAATGTTAAAATTAATGTTCTTATATGAGACCCATCAACATCCGCATCCGTCATTATAATTATTTTATGATATCTTAGTTTTTCTATATTAAAATCATCGTGTATACCTGTTCCCAGAGCTGAAATCATTATTCCAATTTCATTTGAACCTAATACTCTAGCTTTCCCTGCTCTTTCTACATTTAGTATTTTTCCTCTTAAAGGTAAAACTGCCTGAGTTTCTCTTGATCTTCCTTGTTTTGCTGAACCTCCTGCTGAGTCTCCTTCAACTAAAAACAGTTCTGACTTGGCAGGGTCACGTTCTTGACAATCTGATAGCTTTCCAGGCAAACTCGCAAATTCAAGAGCTCCTTTTCTTCGAGATAATTCTCTAGCTTTTCTAGCAGCTTCCCTAGCTGATGAAGCATCTATGACTTTTTGAATAATTATTTTTGCTTCAGAAGGGTTTTCTTCTAACCATGCTGTTAACTTTTCACTAACTAAACTCTCTACGACTGGCCTAACTTCTGATGAAACTAGTTTATCTTTAGTTTGTGAAGAAAATTTAGGATCAGGAACCTTTGCAGATAAAACTGCAGTTATTCCTTCTCTCATATCTTCACTACTTAAATTAATTTTATTTTTCTTACCCATTGGATTAGCTTGAATGTATTTTGTCAGAACTCTTGTTAGAGCACCTCTAAAACCAGCTAAATGTGCACCTCCATCTTTTTGTGGTATATTATTTGTAAAACATAAAACATTTTCATAATAACTATCATTCCAAGACAATCCTAATTCTACTTCAACATCGTTTTTTTCACCTTTTATATAAATAATATTTGTATGTATAGATGTTTTGGACCTATCTAAATATTCTACAAAAGATTTTACACCTCCTTCATAGTATAGCTTAACTTCTTTGGATTCAGGACTTCTGTTATCAACTATATTAATCTTTAAATTAGAATTTAAAAAGGCTAATTCTCTAAAACGCTTCTCTAAAATAGAAAAGTCAAATTCTATTGAAGCAAAAACATCTGTAGATGGATAAAACCTTACATAAGTTCCAGATTCATTATCAGAACTGCCTATCTCTTTTAGTGGTGCCTCAGCATCACCTTTTACAAAAGTAATAAAAAACTTTTTATTGTTTCTATAAATAGTTAAATCTAGTTTTGAGGATAATGCATTTACAACACTTATTCCAACTCCATGTAACCCTCCTGAAACTTTATAGCTATTTTCATCAAATTTACCTCCGGCATGAAGTTTTGTCATAATAACTTCAGCAGCTGAAACCCCTTCCTCAGGATGAATACCCGTAGGGATACCTCTTCCATTATCTCCGACTGATATTGAACCATCAGAATTCATAATTATATCTATTTGATCACAATGACCGGCAAGTGCTTCATCTATAGAATTATCTACTACTTCAAAAACCATATGATGTAGACCTGTTCCATCATCTGTATCTCCTATATACATTCCTGGTCTTTTACGAACAGCATCTAATCCTCTTAAAACCTTAATAGAATCTTCATCATATAAATCATTATTTTTCTCATTATTATCAGTGCTCATGAATTCTCCTATTATTTGAATTATCTAAGTTTATTATATATGAGTTTTCATTAAATGTCATAAAATCACTCTCTTCTGTACCAGACATAAATGCTTGAACATTAAGGTTTTTTATCTCTTCAGATAGACTTTCTTTTTTATTATTATCTAAGTGTGCAAAAACCTCATCTAAAAGTAATATTGGTGATAAATTACAATAATTTTTATAACATTTTGCAACCGCTAATATAATAGAAATTAATAAAGATTTTTGTTCTCCCGTAGAACATAAGTTTGCCAATATTTCTTTTTCTTGATACCTTACTTCTAATTCTGCTCTATGGGGCACTATACTTGTAATTCCTCTAAAGCTATCTTTACTCCTAGTATCAAATAAATCTCTTAAAAAAGAATCTTTAAATAAATCTAAATCAGATGAGTTATTAAATTTACTTTCTATCTCTCCTTTAACAACCATATCTGCTTTTGGAAAATTACTACTATTAGTATTTATTTCATTATTTAATAACTTTATTACTTTAAGCCTATCAGAAATAATATTACTTCCATATTTAACAATCTGTTTTTCTATATTATCAAACCAAATTTTATCTAAAATATTATCTTTAAGTAAATTATTCCTCTCTCTAATCAATTTTTCATATAATCTAATGTTTTTGGCATGAGTGCTGAAAAATATCCATGTAATTTTATCAATAAATTTTCTTCTATTAGAGGACCCTTCAATAAAGAGCTTATCCATTAAGGGAGTTAAAGAAATAACACCCAAATAGTCAGTAAGGGTAAGGGGAGAAATAAATTTTCCATCTATTTTGACTTTTCTTGTTTTACTGTGATTTATATTTAAAGAACTTCCAATTTCATGTTTTTCTGCATCTTTTATTAAATTAATATGAATACCGAAATTGCCACAGTTTTTATAAGCTATATCCTCTAAACTAACTGATCTTATACCACGGCCAGGCTGCATCAAAGAAATAGCCTCTAAAATATTAGTTTTACCGACACCATTTTTTCCTATCAAAGCAATAGGGCAATTTGGAAATTCTGCTTTATAAGATTGATAGTTTCTAAAATTTGATAGTTTCAAAGATAAAATATAATTATTAACATATCCTTGGTTAGCATTTGTTTTTTCTAATTTATTATTAATGCCTTGTAACTCAGACAATTATTTTTATACTCTCATAGGCATTAAAACAAATAAAACCTCTTTATCATCTTTATCATAGACAAGAGTTGGAGAAACAGAATCAGATAATTTTATTATAATTTCATTACCTTTTATTTGCCGAGCCACATCTAGTACATATTTAGAATTAAAACCTATCTCTACCTCATCACCATCATATACAATATCTACATACTCACTTGCACTTCCTTTATCAGGATTAGTAGCTGAAATTACTAAATTTCCCTTATTTATATTAATTTTAATTGCTCTAGTTTTATCTGTTGAAACTGTAGAAACTCTATCTACTGCCTCAGATATTGATTGATTGGAAATTGTTACTAATTTATCGTTCTGTTCTGGAATTACCCTAGAATAATCAGGAAATGTTCCATCCAATAGTTTAGATGTTAAAATAACATTATTAAAAGATAACCTGATTTTGGTTTCGCTTAAAGATAAATTTATATTTCCAGTATGATCTTCTAAAATATTTCTTATTTCCAGAATTGTTTTACGTGGAATAATTACTCCAGGTATTCCATCGGCACCTTCTGGTAAATTCATATCGACTCGTGAGAGCCGATGACCATCTGTTGCTACGGTCCTGAGTTTATGGATATTATCTTCTTTTATAGCATGAAGATAAATTCCATTTAAATAATATCTTGTTTCTTCTAATGACATAGCAAAAGATGTTTTATCTAAAAGCCTAATCAAAGCTATAGAATCAATATTAAAAGAATGCTTAAAATCTTCTTGAGAAATAGAAGGAAAATCTTCTGAAGGTAAACAATTTAATGCAAACGAAGAGCTCAAAGCTTTTATACCTAGTCTATCATTTTTTTCAGATAGAAATTCAACTTTTATATTGTCTGGAAGCTTCCTAACAATATCATATAACATTTGCGCCGAAGTAGTTACTGTACCTAATTGTATGACTTCTGATTTATCTAGATCTACTTTTTCAATTACGGCTATATCCATATCGGTGGCAGTCAAATATACACCATCTTCTTTGGTTTCAATTAAAACATTTGATAAAATTGGAATTGTATTTCTTCTTTCAACCACAGAATGAACATGCTGTAAAGCTATAAGCAATGCTGATCTATCAATAGAAAACTTCATCTTTAAACCCTTCCTCTATACGTAGAAGCATATACTATTTTTGTACTTATATAAAGCAATATAGCTTATAAATTGTTTATAAAATTATGAGTATTAAAAATATATTCTATATGAAAATTAATATAAATTCTAGTAATTATAGCTAATATAATAATTTTTAAGCTTCTAGATTTCTTTTTAATAATTCTAAGTCATCAGCTATTATATTATCCTCTAACTTAAGAGCTTCTATCCTGCTTACTGCATGCATTACAGTAGTATGGTCTCTCCCACCAAATGTTCTTCCTATTTCTGGCAGAGACCTAGAAGTAAGTTGTTTAGCAAGATACATTGCTATTTGCCTCGGCCTAGCAACAGCTCTTGCTCTTCTAGGAGAAGACATATCACTTAGCCTCATATTAAAATGTTCTGCTACTTTTTTTTGTATTTCTTCTATAGTTACTCGTCTATTATTTGCTCTAAGTAAATCATGTAAAACATCATGAGCGCTATCAAGTGAAACTGGTCTTCCTACTAATTGAGAATGTGCCACCAACCTTTTTAAGGCTCCTTCTAATTCACGCACATTAGAAACTATTTTATGAGCCAAAAATTCAATTACATTTTTAGGTACAATACAATTCTTTATATCGTCTACTTTAGACTGCAATATTCCTAGTCTTAGTTCATAAGTTGTTTGATGAATTTCACCAACAATACCCCAACCTAAGCGAGAACGAAGTCTTTCTTCTATTCCTTCTAAATCTGCAGGGGAACGGTCTGAACTAACTATAATTTGCTTATTTTGATCAACTAATGCATTAAAAGTATGAAAGAATTCTTCTTGAGTTGAATTTTTACCTGCAATAAATTGCACATCATCAATCATTAAAACATCTGCAGATCTAAACTGCTCTTTAAATGTCATTGTTTCTTGCTGCCTTAATGCTCTTACAAATTGATACATGAATTTTTCTGCTGATAAATAAACAACTTTTCTATTAGGATTTGTTTCTCTAATTTTCCATGCTATAGCATGCATTAAATGGGTTTTACCAAGTCCTACCCCACCATATATTACAACAGGGTTAAAGGCCACATCTTCAGACTCTGAAATTCTTTGTGCAGCTGCTGCCACAAAATTATTAGATGGCCCAATTACGAACTTATCAAACGTATACCTAGGGTCTAACGGAGAAGAGAGGTTTAATATTACAGAAGAAGAATCCTCTGATTTTTTTGTTGATCTTCCAGCTAAGCTTTCATCTACTATTAAATTTACACTAGAAACGTCTCTATTTAAGCTCTGCCATAAAGATCTTATTCTATTTCCATATCTTGGCTCTATCCAGTCTTTGTGAAATTTGCTATGAACTGCAATTACTATATGCCCATTAGAAAAGCTTGAAAGCGATAATAACCCTAACCAGTTTTCAAAAACTGTTTCTCCTGCTTCTTGTCTAAGCTTATCTCTAACTTGCCCCCATAATTCTATAGCCATATCTCCTGAGAGCATAAATCACCTTAATATTATAATTTTAAAAAACCAAAATAGGTAGAACAAAACTATAACAATAATTTATAGCAATGCAATCAGCAATATTAAAAATTTATTTTAAAGCTTTGATTCGCTTATTATATCGGGAAATTTTTCTAGACATGGTGCTTCTGTGAATAACACCTTTATTTACTCCAGCCATTAGTTCTGGCTGAACAACCTTAAGAGCTAACATCGCTACTTCATGCTTTCCTTCAGTTATTGCTTCCTCAACTTTTTTTTCAAAAGTACGAATTTTACTTACTCTATTTTTATTAACTAATGTTTTACGATTCGTAGATCTTATTCTTTTTTTTGCAGAAGCTATATTAGCCATATAATGTTCCTTAAAATCCTATTAAATTAATTTGTAGATCCCTGTCTTAACTGATCTTTGCTAAGAGGTCAACTATTGCGCTTGATTATTAAGAATTCTTAAAAATCGCTTTTCTTTTGTCAATAAATGCTTTCATACCTTCTTTTCTATCTTCCAAAGAAAAAGAAGATCTAAATAATCTCCTCTCATAAACAATTCCTTGAGATAAAGTGTTTTCATAAGAGGAATTAATAGCATCTTTTGCCATTTTTAATGCAGGTAGTGATTTTTCTGCAATCTCAAAGGCAATTTCTAAAACTTTTTCTATAAAGCCCTCTGAAGGAATAATTCTACTAACTAACCCTAACTTTTCAGCTTCTATTGCGCCTATCATCCTTCCAGTTAATATCATATCCATTGCCTTAGCTTTACCAATCGCTTTTGGTAAGCGCTGCGTTCCTCCTGCAGCAGGAAAAACACCCAAATTTATTTCTGGTTGACCAAATTTTGTATTCTCGTTAGCTATTAATAAGTCACACATCATAGCTAATTCGCAACCTCCACCCAAAGCATATCCATCAACTGCGGCTATTGTAGGCTTATTACAGTAACTAATTTGCTCCCAAGGTTTAATAAAATCATTGTTTACTATATCAATAAAGCTTTTTGATAACATTTCTTTAATATCTGCACCTGCAGCAAACGCCTTACTTGAACCAGTAATAACTATAACAGATATAGTCTCATCATTTTCTATAATTTCTAAAGCATCATTTAAATCTGTTATTAAATCCTTGCTTAATGCATTTAAAGCTTCAGGACGATTTAGAGTAATCAAAGCTACTTTAGAAATTACTTTTGTTGTTATATTTTTATAATTGTTTTTTAAAATCATTACATAATCCTTAATTTATACTGAGGCTAAGAAAACTGTTATAAGTAATTAAATTCTTATCCAAAAATTTTTTAATATTAATTTTTAATATTTCCTCATCTCTAACAAAAACCAAATCTTTACTATTATCTTTGCTACTTAAAATCCATCCAAATTGTTTTAATATGGATTTATAGAATTCTTCTATTTGAATAGATTTCTCAGTAGACTCTGCTTCAACACTTACTATCCTCCCTATATCAGAATCAAAAAGAAAACATGAATCTTTTTTTTCAATAATACTCTTATTAAGAGGAATATCATTAATACATTCTAAAAAATCAATAGCTAAAGTATTTTTACTTAATAAAAATAAAAAAAATACACTTAAAATTATTTTTGACAATTTGGACAATAATATGTTGACCTTCCATTTTGGATATTTCTTTTAATAAGTGATGAACAATTATTAACACATTTATTATTTTCTCTATTATAAACAGATAAATAATTTTGAAAATAGCCTATTTCTCCAGAAATATTTTTATGATCTTTAAGTGTTGTCCCTCCTTCTTTAATTGCTTTTTTTAAAACTTTCTCAATTTTAGAATAAAGATACATAATATCTTTTAAAGATAACTCACAGCCTAATGCAAAAGGAGATATTTTTGCCAAAAACAAAGATTCACAGACATAAATATTGCCAAGGCCAGAGATAATACTTTGATTTAATAGTAACGATTTTATTGAAGATTGTTTTTTATTCAAATTTTCATAAAAACTTTGTACAGAGAATTCTTTTATTAAAGGTTCAGGACCTAAATTTTTAAATATATTTTTATATCTATTATCTTCATCATGATAAATATTAAAAAAACCAAATCGTCTAGGGTCTTTAAATATAAATCGTAGTTTACTATTATTTTTTTTAATAAATTCTATAGCTATATGATCATGCTTTTGTAAGGGCCTAAAATTATTTCTTTCTATTACTATACTGCCAGACATTCCTAAATGAAAGATTATAGAATAGTGATTATCAAATTTGATTATACCATACTTAGCACGACGTTTAACTCCAACAACTTTTACATTATTAATTACAGATTTAATTTTTTTTGCTACTGTTATTCTTAAATCATATCGACCAACATAGACTTTTTTTACAATTAAGTTTTTAATTGCAAAATTTAAACCGGTTGTTACAGTTTCAACTTCAGGAAGTTCAGGCATAATTTAATACTAAAATAAGTAGTGATAGAAAGCTATAATATTATGAATAAAAATATAACATTAGATGAAGAAAAAGTAATATATGGTCTTAAAAAAATACCAATTAGCCAAAAAAGAAAAGAAATAGAAAACTTATTTACAAATGTATCAAATGATTATGATCTAATGAATGACTTAATGAGTTTAGGTACTCACAGAATCTGGAAAAGAGACTTAGTAGATAGACTGGAGCGAGAACAAATTTTAACAAAAAAGAAAAAGATATTGGACCTTGCTGGGGGAACAGGTGATATTGCTTTTGCTTTAAAAAAGCGTTTTCATCAAAATGAAATAACTGTTATGGACCTCACGCTTGGTATGATGAAAGTGGGCAAACAAAAAGCAATAAAAAAGAATATTCATGATGGGCTTAATTGGGTAGCTGGTGATTCTGCTTATTTACCTTTTACACCGTCTTCTTTTAATAATATTACATGTGCTTTTGGTATAAGAAATGTAGCAGAAATAGAAAAAACTTTAAATGAATGTTATAAAGTTCTTAAGCCTGGTGGAAAATTAATGATTTTAGAATTTTCTCCAGAAGTAATCATTCCTTTCCAAAAATTTTATGACTATTATTTAGGAAACGTTCTACCTTTTTTAGGAGATAAAATAGCTAATAATAAAAAAGCATATCAATACTTATCAGAAAGCATCGAAACATTTTATGCACCTAATGATTTTTGCGATATATTACAATCAGTAAAATTTAAGATAGTTAAACTCAAAAAATATTTAAGTGGGACTGCCTGCCTATATATAGCAACTAGGATTTAAAATAGTTTAAATAAATGCATTATAAGGTTAATATATAATTCTAAATTAAAAAATAAGAAAAATAGTATGAAAATAAATAATAATTTAAAAATACTTCTCATAATTTCTGGAGGAATTGCGGCCTATAAAAGTTTAGAGCTTATAAGAATTTTGAAAAAAGATAATATTAAAGTCCAAGTTGTTTTAACAAAAGGTGGTGCCGAATTTGTTACACCTTTATCAGTTTCTGCACTTTCTGAAGAAAAAGTTTACCAAAAACTTTTTTCACTTAAAAATGAAACAGAAATGGGGCATATTCAACTTTCAAGAGAAAATGACCTAATACTGGTTGCTCCTGCATCCGCAAATATTATTGCTCATGCTGCCGCAGGCATTGCTAATGATTTGGCCACAACAATATTATTAGCAGCAAATAAACCTATTTTATTTGCTCCTTCTATGAATGTAGAAATGTGGAATAACCCTATTACACAAAAAAATGTTAAATTCTTAAAAGATAATAATTACAACTTTATTGGTCCAGAACCGGGGGATTTAGCATGTGGAGAAGAAGGTGATGGAAGGATGTCAGAACCAAAGACTATATATAAATATATTGGTTCAATGTTTAAAAAAAAAAAGTTAAATATTAATGTTCTAGTTACTGCTGGACCAACTTTTGAAGCAATAGACCCTGTAAGATTTATTGGAAATAGATCTTCAGGAAAACAAGGAATAGCAATTGCCAAAATATTTTATGAACTAGGGGCAAATGTAACTTTAATATTAGGTCCAAGCTCACAAAAAATTCCAGAAAACATTAAAGTTGTAAATATAGAAACAGCATACGACATGCTAGAGGCCGTAAAAAAAGTAAATAATATAGATGTGGCAATATGTGCTGCTGCAGTATCAGATTGGGCTATAAAAAACCCCTCAAAGATTAAAATTAAAAAAAATAAAAAAAATATTCCCAAAATAAATTTTTCATTAAACCCTGATATACTAGAATATATTTCTAATCAAAAAAATAATAGGCCTAAATTAGTTATTGGTTTCGCTGCAGAGACTAATAATCTAGTTAATAATGCTAAGGAAAAACTTAAAAGTAAAAAATGTGATTGGATTATTGCTAATAACGTACTAGAAGACCCTAATATATTTGGAGGGGAAAATAATAGTGTTACATTCATTACAAGAGACAATATTGAGCCATGGGATAAGTGTTCCAAAACAGACATTGCAAAAAAGTTGTGTAGTAAAGTGATTAAAGAAATATTGGATTCTTAATGTGGAAATAAAAATTACTATCCTAAAACATGGGCCCGAACATATTCCTAAATATGCCACCGAAGGATCAGCAGGTATAGACATTCAAGCAGCAATAAATAAACCTATAATATTTAAGCCAAGGGAGAGGGTATTAATCCCTACAGGATTTAAGGTGGAGATACCCATTAATTATGAAATACAAATTCGACCAAGATCAGGTTTAGCAATTAAGCATGGCATTTCTGTACTAAATTCACCTGGTACCATTGATTCAGATTATAGAGGAGAAGTTGGAGTAATACTTATAAACCATGGCGATAGAAGTTTTAAAATTAACCCTTTTGATAAAATAGCCCAAATGGTAGTTACAAAAATTTTAAAAGTTAATATTGTTAGAGAAGACAATCTAAGTGATACAAAAAGAGGTTCGGGCGGATTTGGCTCTACTGGAGAAAATTAATGAGTGACTTAGAATTTACTGAAGATGAAATTCAGCGTTATGCGCGACATATAACTCTGCCCCAGGTAGGTGGCGTTGGACAACGAAAATTAATGAATGCAAAAGTTTTAGTAATTGGAGCTGGAGGTCTTGGATCTCCTTTACTACTATATTTAGCCGCAGCAGGATTAGGTACTATTGGTATCATTGATGATGATAAGGTTGAATTATCTAATTTGCAAAGACAAATAATTCATAAAACTAATAAAATAGGTGCACATAAAACGGATAGTGCAAAAGAAACTATATTATCTATAAATCCCAACATAAATATTATTACATATAAAGAAAGATTCTCGATCTCTAATGCAGAAAAAATAATATCAAAATATGATATTGTGGCGGATGGAAGTGATAATTTTGGCACAAGGTTTTTAGCAAATGACGTATGTTTTTTATCAAAAACAACCTTAGTTTCTGCTGCAATTTTAAGATTTGAAGGTCAGATATCAACTTATACTGCATATAAAGATTCAAATTGTTGCTATAGATGCTTATGGCCAGAGCCTCCACCTAAAGGATTAATAGCTTCATGTGGTGAAGCAGGGGTTTTTGGCGCATTAGCAGGAAGCATAGGTTCTATTCAAGCTATAGAAGTATTAAAAGAGATATTAGGAATAGGTAAAAGTTTGAATAATTTTCTTTTAATATTCGATACGTTATCTTCTGATATGCGTAAAATAAAAATTAACAAAGATAATAAATGTCAACTTTGCGGAATAAAACCTACTATTACATCTATCAAAAAACATAAAGACTATTTATGAAAAATAATTCAAAAAAATTAATTATTATTCTTTTTGCAGAAGAAAAAGAAAAGCTGAATTATGCTTTAGGTATGATTGCAACTGCTGCAGCCCTAGAAAGACCTACTGAATTATTTTTTACTGGAAAGAGTTTTTTATCTCTTATAAATAATAACAAAATCTCTAACTTTAACTATAAAAATTCACAAGAATTACTACTAGCTATTTTAGATCTTAATACTAAATTAAGTGTCTGCTCAGGGGCATTATTTAACCATAACATTAACGAAAAAGATTTAAGAAATGATTTAAACATTAATGTTACAGGTTTAACTTCAATTCTATCATCCGAAAATGAAGACAGTCAGATAATATTTATCTAAGCTATTTCTTATAAAATAATTCTATCTGGTGGTCTATGTCCATTAAATAAAGTTTGAATATTTACTATTACTTTCTCACCCATCTCAATTCTAGCTTCCACTGTAGCTGAGCCCATATGAGGCAATAATACTGTATTTGGTGCTCCTAATAAAACTTTACTTACAGAAGGCTCTCTCTCAAATACATCTAGTCCTGCTCCGGCTATTTTACCCTCAGATAACATTTCAGCCAAAGCTTCTTCATTGACTACTTTACCTCTGGACGTATTAATAATGTAAGCATGAGGTTGTAGAATAGATAATCGTTTCCTTGATAACAAATGATATGTTTCAGGTGTACTAGGACAGTTAATAGATATAATATCCATTTTTGGCAACATTTGGTCTAAATCTTCCCAAAATGTCGCTTTATGAGCATCTTCAATAATATCAGGCAGTCTAGTACGATTATGATAATGGATATTTAGCCCGAAGCCTATTGCCCTTCTAGCAACTGCTTGTCCAATTGATCCCATTCCAATTATTCCTAATCTTTTACCCCATATCCTTCTTCCCATCATGTGCGTTGGGCTCCAACCTTCCCATGCACCAGACCTAATTAAACGTTCACCTTCTATTACTTTTCTAGGAACTGCCAATAATAAACCCATTACCATATCAGCAGTATCTTCCGTTAATACTCCAGGTGTATTAGTAACTATAATTTTCTTTTTCTGGGCTGTTTCAATATTTATATGATCAGTACCATTACCAAAATTTGCAATCAATTTTAGTTTATTAGAAGCATTTTCAAGAACAGCACTATCAATTTTATCGGTTACTGTAGGAACTAATATACTAGCTTCTTTTACAGCATCTATTAATTGTTTTTTACTTAAAGGTTTATCATCTATACTTAATCTAGTATTGAATAGTTCCATCAAGCGAGCTTCTACAAGCTCTGGAAGACGCCTTGTTATTATTACTAAGGGTTTATCTGACATAAATACCTTTATACATTACCTATAGATAAAAATACGATATTTTTATTCTAAATTAAAATATAATAATTATATAGGAGATTATAAACTTTGAATAAATTAATAAAGAGTACTATTCTTAAAAAATACTTAATATTTTTAAACATTATTATCTTTATATTTATATCTAATGTTGCCTTCACAGAAGAAAATACACAAAATACTTTAGAATTTAAATCCATTAAAAGAAAAAGCGATAATGCAAATATGAGGGTTGGCCCTGGTAAGAGATTTGAAATACTTTTTAATTTTAAAAAGCCTGGTTTACCAATAAGAATTCATAAAACATTTGACCATTGGTATCAAGTAGAAACACCTGATGGTTCAGTAGGGTGGATGTGGCGTAATTTAATTTCAGATAAAGAAAAAACTATTATATTTCTAAAGAATGAAAAAATTTATAAAAATAGGGACATAGAAGCTAAAATTATCGCATATGTTGAGAAAAATAGTATTTTAAAAATCCATTACTGTAAAAAAGAATGGTGTAAAGTAGAATCAAAGGAATATAAAATTATAGGTTTTGTGCAGAAAAATAAAAATAGTATGTGGGGTGCTTATATTTTTAATTCTAATTAAATTCTTTGCCTAATTCTTCCCTTATCTTATCAGAAATTATACTTAAATGACCGTAGGCATCATGATCTATTCCTATTTGGATTAAATTGTTTTTATTTTTAAAAGCTTCTACTAAATTGGCTGTAAATCTAAAATGGAGAAAATGAACCGTGCTTGTCTTACCAGCAGATGTAGTTCTATCTATATCTTTTTCTGAATCAGCATAAATTTCTTCATTACCTACTAAAACTTTAACTTTCTCTTCTATTCCTCCTAATCTAGATAAAAAATTCTTTCTTCTAAGAGGATCATCTATCTCTATCATCATAGTAGCTGTTAATTCCATTCCATTTGGTACTAAAGGATTATATGATAATAATTCATCGTTTAGTTCTTCTTTCGTAATTTTTTCTACATAAGCCATTTCCTGAATTTGATAAAGCATAGTATCTCTACTTTCAAAATAAAGGCTTACTACAGGCCCTATATCTAATCGACGATATTTTTTAAATTCAATCATTTCTCGTCTTTTTGCACTTCTTATTTTTCCGTAAGCTTCATTAGAAATAATATTTTCAAGTTTAATCTTTCTTGTATACATAGACTTTACCTCTATTTATTTATTTTTAAGTTATAGGACATAGCAATTAGTTCTATTGGATGTGAAGGGGTGTTTAAAAGTTTTAAATCTTCTTTTTCTTCTATTTCTGAAATTTGGACTATATGATCACCTGCTAAAGGACAAGTCGATGCAAAATATTTAGTATTATATTTCATAATATTTTTTGCTGAAATTTTTCCAACTTTAATGGCTGTATTAAAATTATCTTTTTTTACTCCCCAAGAACCTCCATGACCAGAACATCTTTCCACTATATTTACTTTGGTTTCTGGAATAAGCCTTAACATTTGTGCTGATTTAGACCCAATATTTTGAGCTCTACTATGACAGGACATATGAACTGTTATATCTCCTTCTAAAGGCTTTAAACCCTTCATAATACCTTCATTTTCTGCTAAGGTTATAATATATTCATCTATATCCATTGTATTTTCAGATAATATTTTTATATTCTTATCTTGTGGCAATATTAAAGGCCATTCTGTTTTAAACATTAGAGCACAGCTTGGAATAGGAACAATAACTTTGATTCCCTCATTTATTAAATTGACTAACTTTTCAGAGGTAGCTCTAGCTTTTTGCACTACACTTTCTATATTGCCTTGTTCTAACTGCGGCATTCCACAACATCCATCATAAAATAAAGAGACGTCTATACCATTATGACTTAATACTTTATATGTTGAAGAGATAATTTCTGAATTATGATAGCTACCATAGCAAGTAGAAAAAAGAATAGCTTTTTTGCCATAACCTGGCGCCTCTTTATTTATAAGAAAGCTTTTATTAAATGGCTTTGAAAAATTAGGAAGTTTTGCTTTTTTATCGATATTTAATATTTTTTCAAAAATATATCTTGCAGGTTTATTTTTTAAAGAAATAAATGCATTAGATATAATCCTAGTTTTTTGTCCTAATTTTCCATTTCTATCAATTTCAGCAATCTGTTTTTCTTTAAAACCAATTTTGCCATTTTTAAAATCTTTTGCTCTATGTCTAAGCATAAGCATAGGGATATCTATTGCAAATTCATGGGGAGGTACATAAGGACAAGTAACCATAAAACACATATCACAGAGTGTGCACGAATCTATAACAGGTTTAAAATCTTCACTTTTAACAGAATCTAATTCAAAAGTTTTGCTTTCATCTATTAAGTCAAATAATTTCGGAAAACTATCGCATAAATTAAAACACCTTCTACAACCGTGACATACATCAAATTGTCTTCGTGTTTCTTCGTCTAATTTCACAGGATCCCAGTAGTCATCTTCCGTCCACGCAACAATATTACGTTCCGGCGCCCTAAGACCCCCCTCGCCAATACCCATTTAATTATCCTTGATTATAAATCATGGGCGCATAATCCACAGACTAACGCCCTAACTTATTTTTAATCACTTAAAGAGTCTAATGCTTTTTGAAACCTACCTGCATGACTTCTTTCAGCCTTAGCTAAAGTTTCAAACCAATCTGCAATTTCATCAAAACCTTCTTCTCTTGCTGTTCTAGCCATTCCAGGATACATGTCTGTGTATTCATGGGTTTCTCCAGCTATAGCTGACTTTAAATTAGAAGAGGTATCACCAATAGGCTCTCCGGTTGCTGGATCTCCAACATCTGCCATAAATTCTAAATGGCCAAAAGCGTGCCCTGTTTCGCCTTCGGCAGTAGATCTAAATACTGCAGAGGCATCATTAAACCCTTCTACATCAGCCTTAGACGCAAAATATAAATAACGACGATTAGCTTGAGACTCTCCTGCAAAAGCTGCTTTTAAATTTTCTAAAGTTTGTGATTCTGCTAACGACATAATTACCTCCTAAATCGTTTAATGTTTCCCAATAATAATTACAATATGGGTAAACTTAACAATCCTGTCAAGCCGTTTAGAACTCTTCTAAACAAAAAAATTATTTATTTTGAATTGAAATAATTACTTCTATTTCAGAAACTTTTTTATTATCCGGAGGTTTAGGAATACCTTGAATTTTAATTACATCTTTAGAAATATCTATTAAAGAATTATTGCTTTCATCAAAAAAGTGATGATGCGCAGCTGTATTTGTATCAAAATAATTTTGACTTGCATTTACCTTTACTTGTCTCAGTAAATTTAAATTCGTTAATTGATGCAAGGTATTATAAACTGTTGCTAATGATACTTTTTCTCCAGAATTTAAAATTTCTCTATGCAAACTTTCGGCACTTAAATGCCTATTGCCATATTTAAATATATTAGAAATAAGTGAAACTCTTTGCTTAGTAGATCTAAGCCGAGCTTTTTTTAAAATATTTACCGCATCCACTTTTATAATTTTAGTATAATTCTTAATCATCTTCCAATCTTCTCATAATATAACATAAATAAATAGTAATAATGTTTTTGTCTGTTTTTATTGTTTTGATAAATTTTTAAATTTAGCTACTAATGGAGGACATTTATGTTTATCAAAATACATTACCTGGCAATCTAAACACTGAAAACATTCATTCATATCAATTGTACCATTTAATTTAATTGCTTGTGTAGGACATGCAGGGCTACATGCCTTACATGGATTTCCACACTCAGCTCTTCTATGTAAAAAATTAAAAATTCTTATTTTCCCTATTAAGGAAGCTGCTGCACCCAAAGGACATAAGAACCTACAATAAGCCCGTTCAATAAATAACCCTATGCCTAATAGAAATACTACCCAGACTAAAGCCAAAGGAGGGGCATTGAATCTAAAAGTAATTGCACTCTTAAATGGTTCTATAGCACTTGCTTTTAGACCCAAATCAAATGAATATAAAAAAGTAATACTTAAACAAAATAAGAAAGCATATTTCCCTAATTTCATTATTTTGTCATTTTTTTCACTGATTACTTTTTGTTTAATACCGATGAATATTGCAAATTTATTTAGTAATTCTTGGAGTGCTCCAAAAGGACAAAGCCACCCACAAAATAATGCTCTTCCCCAGATAGGCATAGATATAAGTGCTGCTAATCCAATTATTACTATCGCAGGTTCTGCTAAAAATGATGAAAAACCTTTCCCATCAAATAATGCCTGAATAAATGCAGCTAAGTGTATTATGCTGACTTGACCGCCTACTACCCAACCTAACCAAAATAAAACCCATATCAAAAAACTGGTTCTTACAACCTGATGCATTCTTCTATTTTTTGATATGAAATCTTTAAAAATTAATATTAATGCTGCGCCTAATACTGTTAAAATTGATAAAATTACTAAACTTATTTTACTTTGCCAATTGGCAATCCAGTTAAAACCTTCTTTATAATTATCTTCTATATTTTGATTAATATACATTTCTGGAATTTCATAATGCATATTAAAGTTTATACTATTGTCTTCAGTATATTCTGTTTGCTTATCTCCTAAAATTTTATAATTTATCTCAAAACTTTTAGTGGGATCAAACGATTGCTCCATAGAAAAATAAAATAAACCTTGTTCAATTAATTTAGGCCCATCTTTTGAATGATGAAAAGGAAGAGATTTATACATTTGTACGGTTAAATTATATGTTTTTCCATTTTGAAAGATATTTAATGATTTAAAAACTTTATCTTTATCATAAGCTTTAGTTTTGTCATAAAATGTTCCTGGCCCTAAAAATCCAACCCATAAAACGAAATCGTCTACATTACGTCCAGAAACTACGTACTGATCATACCATCTACGACCTAAGATATTAGCTCCTATACCCTGCGGGCTAACAATTGCAATGTAAGTTTTTGTCCATAGTTGTTCTTCTGGAGAAAGCCTAACATTTCTGGAAGCTTTAATATTTGGCAATATATCAAATTTTTGCATTATTTCGCCATTTGTAATTAAACTTTCTGTAATTGATCCATTTTCTACAAGATCACTCCAGCTCTGTTCAGAAAAAGTTTCTAGATTCAAAACTACTCCTAAATCCTTTTCATCTAACATTATATTATTTACTCGAGCAACCTTTCTTGCCGCTCTCATAACCGCATCATTTAATAATAGCGACGTAGTGGTTGTCCTTGAAATTCCATCTACTTGCTTTAATCCAGAGACATCACCTCCTGTGCCTCTCATAGCAACTTTTTCACCTTCTAATACAGAATCAGATAAGCCTAACACAATACTAATGCCTTGCTTAATACTCACACCTTTTAATTGCTCTAAAAAATCATGTAAATCTTGATCTGTTCTTCCTAATATAGCTATAGGCTCAGTATGCCACATTAACCTAATACCTGTAATCTTTCCTTCTAAGTTAATTCCTGCAATTATATGATACGGCTTCCTAGAGTACCCCAAACCTTGAACCCAATCAAAAGTTTCAAATATATATCCTGTTACTAAATCGTCCTTTAGAATTTCCACGAAAGGAGGTAATTTTTCATTAAATATTATTTCTCCTATTTTTGCTCCAGGAGGCAATACATGTTCAATAATTTCATCTATTCTACTCCTGGCTTGCGATGTAACACCAGATTTTGTCTTAATTTTAATACCAGATTGAATATATTGTGTAAGAATCCATTCTTCACCAGAATTTTTATTTTCTTTAGGGGCAGGAGTAGCAAATGCATATTTAGATAAGTAAACATTATCATTTATTTCAGAATATAAAAATATAAAGAATACATAAATCGATAAGAAAAAAAATTTCTTAAAGTAATTATTGATTATTTTAAACAACTAAAAACTCCCAGAATTTTAGTTGGAACCCTCTTTACATTATCATTGATAATATTAAGATAGCCAACGTTTTCTTCTTCTATAATGTTTTATGTCTTTATAGCTCTTTCGACCTTTTTCACTAAGTCCTAAATAAAACTCTTTAACATCTTCATTAGAAGAAAGCTCCTCTGCGCTTCCCTCCATAACAACTCTACCGTTTTCTAAAATATAGCCAAAATCTGCTGTCTTTAAAGCTACTGTTGTATTTTGTTCTGCTAATAAGAAACTTACTAATTCTTTTTTATTTAAATCCTTAACAATAGCAAAAATTTCTTCAACTAGCTGAGGGGCCAGCCCCATTGAAGGCTCATCTAATAGAATCATTTTTGGGTTAGCCATTAAGGCACGCCCTAGAGCTACCATTTGTTGCTCTCCTCCTGATGTATAACCTGCAGAAGTCTTTCTTCTAGTTTTTAATCTAGGGAAATAATGGTATGTTTTTTCTAATTGCTCCGCAATCCCAGATCGAGAGCTTTTTGACGTATAAGCTCCAGTTAATAGGTTTTCTTCTACGGATAAATGTTCAAAACAATGCCGGCCTTCCATAACTTGAATAACGCCTTTTTTTACTAAATCATTACAGGTTAATCTATCAACTCTTTCACCTAGATACTCTATTGACCCTTTTGTAACCTCTCCTCTTTCTGCCCTTAATAAATTAGAAACAGCTTTTAAAGTAGTAGATTTTCCAGCTCCATTCGCACCTAAAAGAGCTACAATTGACCCTTCAGGAACATTAAAAGATACTCCTTTTAAAACAAGAATCACATGATTATATATCACTTCAACATTATTAAGTTGAAGCATATATGAATCACCCAATTCTTTAGACTTCTTTTCTAAACCATCTTTAGACAAAATAATCATTCCTTATTAGTTACAGCGGGGAGTTAGTCCTTTTTCTTTTGCGTATCCAGCTGCGGAAGCTACAATCATTGGCCTCACTATACTTTGATCAGTCGAAATCCAATCTGAAGCCGCTTCAAAGGCTTCACCATTCCACCTCTGAAATTTTACAGGTGCACTACCTTCGTGGTCCGAACAACTAACTTTAAATGGAGGAATCAATCCATCTATTCCCATTTCTTGTAGCTTAGCCTTATTAAAGTCTAAATTTTCTATTCCCCACCTTACTTGTTCTCCTGACATTGGTTTATTACCATATTTCTCGGTAGCCTTTTCAATAGATGCGACCGTCATAATGCCCATTAAAACTCCCATTTTATAATTTTGCTGATGTCCAACATCCTCTTTATCTCCCGTTCCTTCCCCAGCGTCATATACATATTTCAAAATATCATCAAAAACCTTATAATTTGATCCAGGGTTTATTAATGAGCTACAATTATAACCTTTCGCAGCTTTACCTGCTGGAATTGTATCTAGTTCCGAACAAGACCATATAACTCCAACAAGTTTATTTGCTGGTATTCTTGCTCTAGCCGCTTCTTTAATTGCTGTTTGATTCATAACACCCCATCCTCTTAATATCACATAATCTGGTTTGTAACGCCTTACATTTAACCAAGTAGCTTTTTGATCTAAGCCAGGATGAGCAACTGGAAAACCCTTTAGCTCAAAACCATATTTTTCGGATTGTTTCAGTAAAACAGGAAGCGTTTCTTTTCCATAGGCAGAATCATGGTAAACATTTGCAATTTTTAAACCCTTTAATTTGTCCATTCCACCTTCTTGTTCACCTATAAATTTAATTTTAGCAGTAGATATTGACCAATAATTAGCCATTAATGGAAAAACCCAAGGAAAAACGGTACCATCAGAAGCATCTGTTCTTCCATAACCCATAGTTATTAAGGGCATCTTATCAGCAGCTAATCTATCAATAACAGAGTATGTCAAACCAGTTCCTAATGGCTGAAAAACAGTTGCGCCTGCCTCACCTTTATTTTTTAATCTCTCATAACATTCCACAAAACGGTCTGGCTTATAGGCTGTTTCACACTCTTCCCATGCTACTTTAACTCCGCCAACACCTCCGTCGCGCGCATTAACCATTTTTAAATAATCAACATATCCATCTGCAGCTGGTGCACCGCTAACTCCATACGGACCAGTTCTATAAGATGTAATTGGAACAAAATGTTCCCCAGCTATTGCAACTGAAACAATAAAAAAAACAGCAAAAGATATAATACTTGATAGAAACCTATACATTTTAAATCCTCCCTTAAAAAAATTAAATACTTTACTATGTTAGTATGGAAAAGGCCATAACCTAAGCTTTTCTTTTCCTATTTGCCATAAACGCGCCAAACCATTAGGTTCTACTATAAGAAAAAATATGATAAATGCTCCAAATACCATGTACTCTATGTGAGCAATAGTTTCTGTAGAAATAGTACCGCCAGTTATCAAAGACCCCAAATTATTTAATAGAATAGGCAATAATATCATAAAGCCTGCCCCTAAAAATGCACCGGAAACCGAACCTAAACCTCCGATTACCACCATAAATAAAATTTCAAAAGATCTAGCTATATCAAATGCTTGTGGCTCAACTGTACCTAAAACAACATAAGCCCATAATGCCCCCGCTAATCCACACAGAAAGGAAGAAACCCCAAAAGCCAATAATTTAGTTTTCATTAAATTAATACCTATAGCTTCTGCAGCTATATCCATATCTCTAACTGCCATCCATGCTCTACCAATTTCTGAACGAGCTAAATTTCTAACGAAAAAAGCACAAATAACCACAATTGATAATACTAAAAAATATTTACTTAAGGGGTTATCAATTGCAAAACCTAATAAAGTCATAGGTGGCGCAGTAATTACCCCAGATGTTGAATAATTTGTAAACCAATCGAAATGAGTAAAGAGCCATTCTATAAAGAATTGAGCAGCTAAAGTTGCAACAGCTAAATAAAATCCCTTTATTCTTAATGACGGCAGACCAAATAATATCCCTACTCCGGCCGCACAAAGACCTCCCCATAAAAAAGCAACTAAAAATGGTATTTCAGGAATTCTCACCTGCAAATTAAAAGATGCAAAAGCCCCAACCGCCATAAAAGCTGCTGTTCCTAAAGAAATTTGCCCCGCATATCCTGTTAATACATTAAGTCCTAAAGCTGCTAAAGAAAGAGCTAAAAAAGGAACTAATATTGATGCCAACCAATAATCATTAGCAAAAAGAGGTATCACTATAAAACAAAAAAGGAGCATTGCTACCATTGCAATCTTATCTTGAAATATTGGCAATATAGCCTGATCTTTTTTGTAAGAAGTTTTAAATTGGCCCGCTTCTCTATAAAACATTTTTTTTTCCTAAATTCTATACACGTTCAATAATTTTTTCGCCAAAAATTCCTTCTGGCCTAATCATTAAAACTAATAAGGCAAGCATATAAGGGAACCAATTTTCTATAGCACCCCCAACAAAACCACCCAAATAAACTTCTGCTAATTTTTCGCCACAGCCAACTATAAGCCCACCTAAAATAGCTCCTGGAACAGACGTAAACCCCCCTATTATCAAGACAGGTATTGCTTTAAGGGCAACAGACGAAATAGCAAATTGCACACCTAGTTTTGATCCCCAGACTATCCCAGCGACCAATGCAACTATTCCTGCTGTTGACCATACATAGATCCAAATTGTTCTTAACGGTATTCCTACTGATAAAGCTGCTTGATGATCATCAGCTACTGCTCTCAGAGCCCGACCAATAACTGTATATCTGAAAAATAAAGATAAAACTAAAACTAATCCGCCTGCAATTAATGCTGCATAAACATCAAATTTATTTATAAAAGCCTCACCTATTTCAAATGCATCATACTCATCTATACCTAAATCAAGAACGTGAACTTTAGAATCCCAAACTAACTGAGCCATTCCTTCAATAAAGTAATTCAAACCAATTGTTGCCATAAATAAAATTATTAAGTCTTGGTTAACCAAGGGTCTCAATACAATTCTTTCTATAGCTATAGCCAAAATTACCATTATGACCATTGTTACCCCTATAGCAGCTAACATTGGAATACCCATTTCTAATAGTCTTACAAAGGTTAATGCAGCAAATAAAACCATCGCTCCTTGAGCAAAATTAAATACTCCGGAAGCCTTAAAAATTAGCACAAACCCTAGTGCTACAAGTGAGTACATAACACCAGATAAAAGTCCCCCCACAAAAACTTCTAAAAAAAACCACCAATCCATTATCCTACTCCTAAGTATGCATCAATCACCTTTTTTTCTGACCGAACTTTATCAGGGGTGCCATCTGCTATTTTAATTCCATAATCAAGCACTACTACTCTATCTGAAATATCCATTACTACACCCATATCATGTTCAATTAATACAATTGTTGTTCCAAACTGCTCATTAACATCCAAAACAAATCTACACATATCTTCTTTTTCTTCTACATTCATACCTGCCATTGGCTCATCAAGAAGAAGAAGTTCTGGTTCTAGAGCTAATGCCCTGCCTAATTCAACTCTTTTTTGCATACCATAAGGTAAGCGAGCTACTGGTGTTTTTCGAATAGACTGGATCTCTAAAAAATCAATAATTTCTTCCGCTTTTTTTCTATGTTCTTCTTCCTGCCTTCTTCCTAAACCCATATAAAGCATTTCCATGAATAAATTTCGCTTCATTAAAATATTTCGACCAGTCAAAATGTTTTCAAGAGCGGACATACCTTTAAAAAGTGCAATATTTTGAAACGTTCTAGCTATTCCCATTCGCGCAATATCATGAGGAGCTATTTTATTTCGTCTTTTACCTTTCCACTCTACAACTCCCTCTTGAGGAACATAAATACCAGAAATAACATTAAGCATTGAAGATTTTCCAGCTCCATTAGGGCCTATAATTGCTAGTATCTCACCTTTTTTTATTTGTAGACTAACACCTGATAAAGCTTTTAATCCTCCAAAAGATAAATTTATATTTTTTATATTCATGATCACTTCTGATTTAGATATAAGGTTTTGATTTTTTAGACTCATGCTACTTGATCCTTTAAATCATAAATATTCATGTCTTTAATTTTTAAATCAGCACTAATTGAGCCTTTTCTTCCATCTTCAAAAGTAACCTCTGTTTCTATAAAACAATTATTTTTGTTATTATAAAAAGCATCTACAAGCATACAATACCTTTCAGAAATAAGTCCTCTTCTCACTTTATTCGTTCTAGTTAATTCTCCATCATCTGCATCTAACTCTTTATGCAGAATTAAAAAACGTTTTATTTGAGAATCATTCAATTCTGTGTCTTGGGACAAGTCTCTGTTTACCTTATCTATTTCCATAGCAATTAAATCATAAACAGATGACTGGCCAGCCAAATCAATATATCCTGAATATGCTACATTATTTCTTTCCGCCCAGCTCGCTACTGCGTCTAAATCTATATTCACAAAACATGTTACAAAATCTTTATTGTCTCCAAAAGCTACAGCCTCTTTAATAATCCCACAAAATTTTAACTTGTTTTCTATATATTTTGGAGCAAACATATTCCCTGAATTTAATTTACCAACATCTTTTGCTCTATCTATAATTTTTAAATGACCATTATTATCTATTACTCCAGCATCTCCTGTCTTTACCCAGCCTTCTTTATCTATTGTCTCTTTTGTAGCATCTTCATTTTTATAATAACCTTTAAAAACACCAGAACCTTTATAAAAAACTTCTCCATCTGTAACCTTAATATCTACACCAGGAAAAGCTGGCCCTACAGTATTAGGGTCAACATCACCATCTCTATGAAGTGAAACGAAAACAGTTGCCTCAGTTTGTCCGTAAAGAACTTTTAAGTTAATTCCTAAAGATCTATAAAAAAGAAAGGTATCAGGGCCCATCGCTTCACCTGCAGTATAGGCCATTCTTACTCGTGTAAGACCTAAATTATTTTTTAAAGGTCCATATATTAAAAAGTAGCCTAGCCCATAAAGTAATCTAGCTAATATAGGAACGTTTTTTTTATCTAAAATAGGATTGCCCCATTTTTTTGCAACTTTCATAAAAAAATTAAACGCCCAAAGCTTAACCTTGGAAGCATCCTGCATTCTTACCATTAATTGCGTATGCATACCTTCCCAAACCCTTGGGGGAGCAAAATAATAAGTTGGGCCGATTTCTCTCATATCAAGAGTCAAAGTATCTCTACTTTCCGGGCAATTTATACAAAAACCTGATATATATGACTGAGCAACACAAAATATGTTATCTCCCACCCAAGCCATTGGTAAATAAGCAACCACTTCATCATCTGGGCCGGTCTTTTCAATTTCACAAGCAATACTTGTCACCGACACAATATTATTATAAGACAATAATACACCTTTGGGCCTACCAGTTGTGCCAGAAGTATAAAGCATTATTGAAATGTCATCTTTAGAAGTTTTGTTTATCTCTTTATCAAGATCAATATTCATTTCTCTATTCTTATCTAGAATGACGTCTAATGAACAAATTTCTTTTACATCATATTTTTCTAGCCCTCTAGGATCATCATAAAAAATATTTTTTAGTAAGGGTAATTTTTCTTTTATCTCTAATAGCTTATCTACCTGCTCTTGATTCTCTACTATAGCAAGTTTTGCTTCTGCATGCTCCAGTATATATTCAATTTCACTAGCCACAGAGTCTTGATAACAAGGAACTGGAATGGCCCCTAATATCTGAGCAGACGCAATAGACAAATATAAATTAGGCCTATTGTCTCCAATTATCGCTATTTTATCACCTCTTCTTAAACCACTATCATAAAAGCCTTCTGCCAATAATAAAGCCCTATTATAAAAGGCATCCCATGTAGTAGTTTGCCAAATGCCATACTCTTTTTCACGAATACTTGGTCTTCCTTTATAAATTTCGGCATTATTTTTTAAAATTTTAGGAAAAGTATCTAAAGCGACAAAATCTCTCTTCATATTGAATTTTTCCCCATAAAAAATTAAAGTATGTGTAATTAACTTGTTTTTGTATATATTTGATACTTATGAATCTAATATAATGCAAATTTTTAAATAATTATTATTTGGTTTATTTTTAATTAATGAATTTAGAAAACAAATGCTAATGAACAGCACTTTAAAACAGACTAAGATCTCTAAAATATTATTATTAATGTTTTTTATAAATTTTTATTTTTCTTATAATATATATGCAAATCCTACGCAAATAGTTAAAAATATTATATGTAAAGAAAGTAGCGTAATGAAAAGCTACTTAGAAAATAATCAAAACGAAAAATTAGCTTGGTTAGGTGTGGCACAAAATGGCTCAACAATAACTGAACTTTATATTTCTAAAAATACCAATACTTGGACAATATTAGAGACCGACACAAAAGGAATATCTTGTGCCACAATAGGTGGTAAAGATTCAAAACTTATAGAATAAAAATATTTGGGAAAATTTTAGAAAATGCCACAAGAAAAAAATATAAATAACCAAAGATTAGAAAAAAATGATGCTAATTATAATGCGTTAACACCTATATCTTTTTTATTGAGAACAGCAAATATCTGGCCGGAAAGAACTGCCTGGGTTCATGGGTCCAAAAAAGCAACATATAAAGAACTATTATTACGGTGTATAAAAATATCTGATGGACTTAAATTAAAAGGTATAAAAAAGGGGGATACAATTGCTGCTATTCTTCCTAATGTTCCTGCAATGGTAGAATGTCATTTTTCTATAATGATGGCAGGAGGCATTTTAAATACAATAAATACTCGCTTAGATTCAGATGCAATAGCTTTCATTCTTGAACACGGCAATGCAAAAATGGTTTTTGTTGATCCAGAGTTTAATGATGTATTATCTAGAGCCCTTTATAAAATCCCAAAAAATAAAAGGCCTATAATTATTAGATGTGATGATGATGAATTTATTAAAGATAATCGATTTAAAGGTGAACTTACAAATAATGATTTAGCAAAAATAGGAAACCCTAATTCTCCAATCACTTGGCCCGAAGATGAATGGGAAAGCTGTAGCTTAAATTACACTTCTGGAACAACTGGAGACCCAAAAGGAGTGGTCTATCATCATAGAGGTGCATGGCTTACATCTATAAGCAATCAAATGGTATGGTCTATGGGTAAACA
>JAQWRB010000154.1 GCA_029243935.1 Alphaproteobacteria bacterium | reverse complement strand
TCTATCGATCCTAATGGTGTTTTATTAACGGTCGCAGTAGAAGGAATGGTATGCGATTTTTGTGCCCAAGCTATACAAAAAGTTTTCTTAAAAAAAGAAGAAGTGGCTGGCATAACTGTAGATTTAGATAATCAAAATGTAATAATTGCATTAAAAGAAGACACAAATATTACAGATATTGTCATAGAAGACCTCTTCATAAACGCCGGATATAATGTTTCAGAAATAAATAGAGAAAAGCTTTAAAAATGAGGAGCACGTCTAAAAAAGATATGATTATACCGTTAATAAGCTTATTTACCAGTTTTGGGACCTTAATTTGTTGCGCCTTACCTGCCCTCTTAGTTACCATAGGATCAGGAGCAGTATTAGCCGGACTAATTTCTAACTTCCCCCAATTACTCATTTTATCTAAATATAAAATTTTTATCTTTAGTATTGCAGGTATACTAATATTGCTTGGAGGCATTGTTCGCTGGGTTAACAGAAATGCACCCTGCCCTATTGATCCTATAGAGGCAAAATTATGTGCAAACTTAAGAATAATAACTAAATATATTTATATTTTTTCAGTAATATTATTTTTGATTGGTGGTTTTTTTGCTTTTATTGCTCCTAAATTATTATAAATACCTTATTGCCTTTAGGGACTTATAAAGTTTGACGTAGAAGTATCAATTATTGACGGATCTTGACGTATTGCTTGCTTACCTCTCTAGTTCAAGGAAAGTCTTGGCCTTAAATATGTGTCCTCTTTTGACGTTCAGGTTCTAGTCAGAGGAACATCATATTTTATATATGACAAAAATTTTACTTTAATTGTGCTTCATGATCTTTTAAAACTGAAGCTAAGGCATCATTTCTACTTTTTTGTAAATCATTTATTAACTTATTTACTTCTGCTTCGCTAAACCCATGATCTTTTAAAAACTTTGTCTTATCTTCTAAAAAAGCTTTTTCTAGATTAGGGTCTCTTTCTAATCTTTCATATAGAGCTTCTAGTTTTTTTAGATTATCTGGCACAGTATTAGAGTTTGTATTAGACATTTTTTCTCCCAATAATAAAACGTATTAATTTTCTTCAAATTGTATTTTATATTCAGTTAATTTTTTTAAAATTGCAAGAGATGCTTTATTAATTAAATTAATATCTAATGACCTTAATACTAAATTAGTCCCTACATCTGGTGGTCTAAAATAAGGATATGAACCAATACTAACCTCATTAAATTTACTTTGTATATTTTCCAAAAATTCTGCAATTTCTCCTTCCGCACTATGAACTACTATATTTTTAGATATCATATTATTTATACCGCATATCTTATCTTCCAATCCAATAAACATAGCTTGTAAAATTTTGGGAACACCAGGCAAAACATATACATTTTTAATAATATATCCTGGAGCAGAAGAAACAGGATTATCTATTAATTCTGCACCTATAGGAATCCTCGCCATTTTTATACGTGATCCGTTTAATACAACTTTTAATTTTTTATAATGGACCTTTAACCTTCTAAGAGCTTCCTGATTCACCTCAATATTAACCTTAAAAGCTTTGGCTATGCACTCAGTAGTTATATCATCATGAGTAGGACCAATTCCCCCGGTAGTAAAAACATAGTCAAAATCATTATGACATTCAATCACTGCGTCTTTTATTACCTTATGATCATCTGGTATAATTCTAACTGCGGCTAAATTAACACCTATTTTATCACATCTTTTGGCAATAAAATTAATATTTTTATCTTCAGTACGACCAGATAAAACTTCGTCTCCTATTACAATTAAACACGCTGTAGACAAACTATTCATATTATTCCCTTTAATATTAATTAATTATAGACCCACCACTTTAATATAATATATTATAAAAATATGAAATTCTCTAACAATCTTATAAAAGCTAAATTTGTAAAACGTTATAAACGATTTTTTAGTGAGCATATTCTTGAAAATGGTCAATTAGTTACAGCACATTGCCCAAATACAGGAGCAATGACAGGTGTAGCAAAAGAAGGAATAACTTCCTGGCTCTCTGAAAGCCATGACCCTAAAAGAAAGCTAAAATGGACTTGGGAATTAACCCAAGAAAAGAATACTATAGTGGGAGTTAACACACATAATCCAAATAAAATTATCCAAGAAGCTATTAATAATAACGAAATAAAAGAGCTATTAAATTATAAAAGTTTAAAAAGAGAAGTAAAATATGGGGTTAATTCTAAAATAGATATATTTTTACAAGACGATAATAAATCGGATTGCTATGTAGAAATAAAAAATGTGCATTTATCAAGAAAAAAAGGGGTAGCAGAATTCCCAGATGGAATTACTTCTAGAGGAACAAAACATTTAAAAGAGTTAGCTAATGTTGCTCAAGATGGTGGTAGAGCAGTAATGCTTTATTTAATCCAAAGAAATGACTGTAATTATTTTAAAATTGCTGAAGATATAGATGTGGAATATGGTAAAGCATTTATAGATGCTTTAAATGCAGGAGTTGAAGTTATTTGCCTCGATACAATTTTAAATACAAATGGAATTAATATTGGTAAAAACATTAAATTAGTAAATAAGTAAATTTTTTATTAGGAAAAACATGCATATAGATCCTGAAACCGGAATCATAATTCATGATAAAGATAATATAATAAGTATGCGTAAAGCTGGAAAACTAGCTGCAGAAGTTCTTGATTATATTACACCATTTATCGTGCCTGGAGTAACAACAGAAACTCTCGATCAAAAATGTCATACATATATTATTAAAAATAATGCAATTCCTGCACCATTAAATTACAAAGGATTCCCAAAATCAATCTGCACATCAATAAATCATGTAATATGTCATGGCATTCCTGGAGATAGAATTTTAATAAATGGAGACATAATAAATATTGATATAACTGTTATTTTAGATGGCTGGCATGGAGATACTAGCCGAATGTTTTGGGTTGGGCAGCCAGGAGTAAAGGCAAAAAAACTAGTGGAAACTACTTTTGAAGCAATGTGGAGAGGCATAAAGGAGGTCAAACCAGGTGCAACATTAGGTGATATCGGCTACGCTATTCAAAACTTTGCAGAAAAAAAAGGCTATTCAGTAGTTAGAGACTTTTGCGGCCATGGAATAGGAAAAGTGTTCCATGACAACCCTAGTGTTTTACATTATGGCAATAAAAATGAAGGTACTATCTTAAAAGAAGGAATGTTTTTTACTATAGAACCTATGATTAATGTAGGAAACTATGAAGTAAAAATTCTTAAAGATGGATGGACAGCTGTTTCAAGGGATAAATCATTATCAGCTCAATTTGAACATACTCTTTGTGTTACTCAATCTGGTTATGAAGTTTTTACATTATCTCCAAAAAGCTTGAATTATCCTCCATTCGAATTATAGTTATTTCAACGCTAATATATTAAAAGAGAATTTAATGAACTATCATCCAATTATGGGCATATTAATTTTAATATTATGCATACTTATTGCTTATTTTATAGGTAAAGTGATAACAAGAAATAATTTTTTAAAATGGAGAAAAACTAAAAACAATAAAGAAAGTTCTTCAGGTGTTATAGGTGATGCTAACTCTCCGGATGCTCCATGGATGAAAAAAGAAGAAGAAAAATAAATACTTTAATGTACATTTTCTTTTTTCAAAACATAATCTCCACCAATATTATTAAACATCACATCAATTTGAGGATGTAAACATGGCTCTTGACTATCATCTTTTAGCAAATTTTGTTGAGAAACATATGCAATATATGGACCCTCTTCACTTTCAGCAAACAAATGATAAAAAGGTTGGTCTTTTTTAGGTCTCATATCTGCTGGTATAGAAGCATACCATTCTTCAGTATTCATAAATTCAGGGTCAACATCAAAGATTACTCCTCTAAAAGAAAACAAACGATGTTTTACTATTGCACCAATTTTAAAATCTGCTTGTTTTTGAAAATTTTTTTCCATGTTATTCCCAACTTACTAAGTTCAATTAAATCATATACCTTATAAATAGTAAGACAAAATGTATTTTACAATACCTAATTAAATTTATATTTAAAAAAAGATTAGAATTTTATGTTTTTAAAGCAGATTTTAAAAAATTTAACCTATCTTGACCAAATATTAATTCTTCATCAACAATAAATGTTGGAGCACCAAAAACTCCTTTCATAACAGCTTCCTTAGTATTTTGTATTAAAATAGTTTTTATATCATCTGATTGAGCTAAACCAAATAATGTTGTGCTATCAATGTCATTTTTTTCCAAGTAATCTTGGAGTATTAAAATATCTCCTAAGTTTAAATCTTTAATCCATATCCCTGTGAATATTGCTTTAGAATATTTTTCAAAAATATCCATTTGTTGGGCTGCAATTGCACCACGCATTAAGTTTAAAGTATTAATAGGAAAAAAACTATTAGAATTAAACTCTACTTCATAAAGTTCAGCATGTTTTTTTAAATCACTATTCATCCATTTACCTTTTGCAGGAACACTTGCAGGAGAGGCATTACCTGTTTCTTTAAATACTCCACCAAGTAGCATAGGGACCATATTAAGATTTGCATTTGCGGCTTCTATAATACTATTTATCTGAGTCCATGCTAAATATGTTGCTGGGCTTCCATAGTCAAAATAAAATGTAACTGTTTTAGTCATAAGGTAAACCTTCTATTAAATTATATTTGTTCTACTATAACAATTTCTCCAGAATTAACTATAGATAAAGCTGATAAATTATCAACAGTTACTCCAATAATATTAGCATTAGTTACTAATCTAATTTCATTACCTTTTGAAATAGGGGTCGGTCCAAAGCCAATAGCTATAGAAGCCCCTTCAACCCAAAAAGCAATTTCTCCTTTACTAATTATATTTTTAGCAGTTTTATCTATTATAGTATTAATTTTAGTATCAAAATAGATTTCATTACCCCAAGTATTTATTATAGATTTTATTGGACATGCTTCCCATATTTGCATTGCATTTTCTGTATTATGTAAATCTACTAAGATAGAAAAGCTTAAAAATTTAATTTTTATTTTCTTCATGT
>JAQWRB010000149.1 GCA_029243935.1 Alphaproteobacteria bacterium | reverse complement strand
CTATCATTTTAGCTGATAAGGGGTCATAGCAACAAGGCATAATATGTAATTTATTTATTTTTAATATTTTTTTAAGTTTTTGAGCTGGACTATCTATCATTTAAAATACCTTTACAATTCTTATATATTTTTAGCCATATGGATAATCTTCTTTACATATGTATTATTAGAATTAGAAAATGAAATCATCAATGAAAAATGATTTTCTTTTTCAAGAATTGAGAAATCTAAATTATTACCTTTATTGACAATTTTTTTTGCATATAATTTAGTTTGTTCAATCCAACCTTTTGGTTCTTCTCCTCCTACACATATTAATATATTTTGTATATTATTAATTGGGTGAGTGGGTGTATTACGTAAAGCTTCTTGTTTAGATAATTTAATTTCTTCATTAACAGACAAATTTAAAACTATTTCAGGTTCATATATACCACTAATTAAGACTACTCCCTTAATAATTTTAGTTGGAACATTAAATTTACTCCAGTCTATAGATAACATCATAGCACATAAATGTGCACCAGCAGAATGACCTGAAATAGAAATTTTGTCAGGGTTTCCTCCATATTTCTTACAATTATTATATATCCAAATTATTGAATTCGTTATTTGTTGAACAATTTTACTTAATGAAACATTAGGGCATAGATCATGATTAACTGAAAAATATAATATACCCTCTTTCACAAATGGCTTTGCTAGTTGACTATGGTCTGATTTATCCAGTGCTCTCCAATACCCTCCATGAATAAAAATATGTACATTTGCCTTTTTAAGATTTTTTTTTCCAAATATATCAACTTTTTGAAGAGGAGAATGTCCATAACTTACCTCTAATATACATGGAAGTTCCTCACGAGATTTTTTTCCTATATTTTTATATTCTTCTATATAAGTAGAAAAATTAGCAACAGACTCTCTAGGATTATAATTTTTTTCTAATTCTATCTTAGATAATTTTTTCCAATTGTAATTCATATGTTGTTCCATTATTAAATAGAATTTACTAGCATAAAATAAATTTTAAAAGCAAAAAGATGACAATTATTCTTAATTCTAATATAGTAATTATTCTAATGTTTTAATATAGGGGAAAATATTGAATATAATAAAGAATATTAGTATCAAAACTGGATATGTAATTTTTACATGCTTTATTTTGTTAATGTTAATATTTCCTATATTTTATTTAGGTAATTATGCAGAGCCTTTAATTCTAGGTATGCCATTTATAATGGCATGGGTATTATTCTGGATAGTAGTAGAATTTTTAGGTTTAGTATTTTTTGTTAAATTTGATAAAGATATAGAGGATTAATATGATTGCATGGCAAGTTGCTTTATTGGCAATGTCTATTTATTTATTTATTGCTTTTGCTATTGGTTTAGCAGCAGGTAGGGGAAGGTCTTTTTTTTCTATATCTGAATATGCGGTAGGAGATAGAGGTTTTGGCTTGTTTGTTATGTGGTTTCTTATGGGTGGAACTATATTTTCAGCATTTGCATTTTTAGGAGGTCCAGGATGGGCTTATTCAAAAGGAGCGGCATCATTATATATTCTAGCATACTGTGCACTTGGTTTAATGCCTTGGTATATTATAGGACCTAAAGTTGCACGTTTAGGTAAAAAATCAAATTATATAACGATGGGTGATTTTTTAGGAGATCGTTATAATTCAAAATTTTTGGTTATTATTATTGGTATTGTTTCTTTATTAGCTTTTATTCCATATTTAACCTTACAAATTAAAGGTATGGGTTATATTTTTAATGTATTAACATTTGATAACATATCTTATAATAATGGAGCGTTATTAGCTTTAGGGGTAGTTGTGATTTATGTTGCAACTAGTGGGGTTAGAGGCGCTGCATGGAGTGATGTTTTTCAAGCTATATTAATGTTAATAGTTGCATGGGTTTTAGGTATATATTTTGTTGAGTCTCTTCATGGTTCTCTTGGTAATATGTTTAGTAAAATTATTGAAGATAACCCAGACTTTTTAACAATTGGAAATGAAGGTTCAAAAATTAGCTCTGCTAGATACAGTAGTAACATAGTAGTTTCAATGCTTGGTTTTGTAATGTGGCCACATTTATTCACTAAATCTTATACCACTACAGCTAGAAGAATTAAATTGACTGTTTTAGTTTATCCAATATTTGCTATATTTTTATTACCAGTTCTTTTCATAGGCTTTGCTGCAATAGGAGTTGTGCCTAATGATGCATTAGGGAGACCAGGTGAAGTTTTACCTTATTTAATAACACATCACTTGACAGAGTCAGGAATTTTATATGGTATTGTAGGTGCAGGCGCATTAGCCGCAGCAATGTCTTCTTCAGATGCAATTACGCATGGAGCTTCGGTATCTTTTGGGCGTGATATATGTAAGGTTATTTTTCCTTCTTTAAAAGAAAATCAAGAACTGTGGATAATGAGAGGGGCTGTAGTTGGAGTTGGAGCAATTGCATATTGTATAGCTATTTATGGAAGTGATGGGTTGATTGCATTATTATTAGGTGCTTATGGAGCAATAGTTCAGTTAGCGCCAGCAGTTTATTCTGGTTTATTTTGGAGAAAAGCTTCTACTTTAGGTGTTATATTAGGATTAATTTTTGGTGTTGCCGTAACAATATATTTTCAATATTTTGCAAATTCAAGCCCATATGATCTTCATCCAGGTTTAATAGGGTTATTGGTAAATTTAGCAATTGTGTTTTTTGTAAGTATTTATAAAGAACAATCAGAAGCAGAATTGTTACATGCAGCAAAGTTTATAGATGAATAAGTATAATTATTTATTACTCTCTGAGTATATAGGATAGGTTATAGGTTTGAATCTTTTGAGGTTTTAAATCGATAGCTGAGGAATTAATTATATTTAGAATTTTTTCTGATTGTTCTTTAATAATTATTTCATCATATCCATCAATGATAAGTACACCTTCAAGTGAAGTTTCAGAAGTACCTTTTCTTAGTTTTCGTTCAGTTGTATCAGTAGATGTGGTTTCTGCATTACAAATACCAAGGGTTGAGGTTATAATTCCTTCTAGCTCATTTGTTATTGATGTTAGCTGATCAAAGTATGTAGAATTTTCAGAAAAGTTCTTACCTTTTAAGAGACGAATGGTCATTAATGCTCCACCATACCCATTTTTTTGTCCAGAAGTAGATACACACTTACATGCCCCTCTGGTAAAATTTTTAAAAGTAAGAGCACTTTTTTTTGTCCAAAGAGTTGGGTTGTTTAAGCGTTTAAGATAAGGAGTAGATTTGAATACTGATAAGTCGTTACCTTCATACATTGTAAAGCAGCATTGCTCTGGATCATTATAATTCATATAACGGCGTCCTGCTAAAAATCCGGAAATTCCTACTCGCTCTGGTATGTGTTCATATGTGTGCCATTTTTCCCAATCTGTTTTTCCTTCATCAAGTAAGTCATGCCATATGGTCAAGAAAGCTTGGGTTTTTTCTTGCAAATGTATCTCCTTATTATTTGTCTCCAACAAATTTATTTAATACCATACTCTGTTTACTAAACCTTATTTGCCATTTCTCTTGCATTTAAATAGCCCATTTCTTGGTATTTGGTAATATCAATTGCTTTTTTTAAAAATTCTTGATAGTGCGTATGTACTGTCATAGCCACAGGATCTTTTTCGGCATTATCCAAGACAACTTCTTTAGCCATTTTTAAAAATTCTTTCATAATGTCCATTGGAAGTATCTTAAATTCAACATTATGTTTATTTACTATAATTTGATAACTGATAGCGTTACGATATATATATTCTCCATAGGATTGAGTATTAGCATTATTTGCTGCTATTTTTATAATTTCCTTAAGGTCATTTGGAAGGTCTTTGTATAATTTTTTATTAATAAGTATTTCATTCATAGAACCCGGACTATGAATACCAGGACCATAGCAAAGTTTAGCTATTTTTGGAAAACCAAATGCTAAGTCCATCCATGGTCCTCCCCATTCAACAGCATCAACCACACCTGATTGGAATGAACTCATAACTTCTCCTCCTGGAATATTAACAGCAGTCGCACCCATTCTATTGAGAATTTCATTAGGAAGTCCTGCCATTCTAATTTTTAATCCTTTTATATCCTCTATAGAGTTTAAAGCCTTTTTGTACCATCCAAACATTTCTGTTTGGACTATGCCAGCCTGAAAAGGTTGAATTTCATATGGGTCTAATATATCTTCCCACAATTTTTGTCCTCCTCCTTGTAATATCCAAGAACTTTGTTCTGATGGACTTAACCCTCCTGGAATTCCTCCAAAATATGCAAGGCCTGGATGTTTAGAAATCCAATATCCACTCCAACCATGACCTATCTCCACAGTACCCTGTCTAACTGCATCAAAAACTTCATATGCTGGGACTATTTCTCCAGACCCATAAACTTTTATTTCTAATCTTCCACCAGAAGCTTTAGTTATATCTTTAGCTACATTTTCTGCAGTCGTACCTACTCCTGGAAAGTTTTTAGGCCATGTAGTAGCCATTCGCCATTGTATGATATTTTTTGAGATATTAGTTGATTTTTCTGGCTTAGACGGAGTACCTCCGCTAACTTCATCCTTACATGCAGCTAATACTCCAACAGCAGTAATAGCGGATGCTCCTATTAAGATATCTCTTCTTTTATATATGTTTTTTTTCATATTTACTCCTAAATTAAATTATTTTTTCTATATTTTTTTTCCAATTTTTACCATCAAAATTGATTGTTTTTATATTCTTAATCGTATTAGAATTTATGCAGTTAAGATTCACACTTATATGATTAGGATGTGATCGAGGAATATAAAATGATTTTATACCACATTTTTTACAAAAATAATGTTTAGCAAAATTCGTATTAAATTTATAGACAGAAAGAAAACTTTTACCTTTTAATAAAGTAAATTGCTTTTTAGGAATAAGATAATGTTTATAATTTGTTATTGAACAAATTGAACAAGAGCAATTTAACACTTCAATGTTATCTGAACCAATAGCTTTAAACTGAATTTGTTTGCAGTGACAGCTTCCTTTGTGTGTTACTATTTTTTTAGTCATAAATTTAAGTTACATGGTTATTCATAATTAATGCAATATATTTTAAGGAAAATAGAACATAATGTTTGATTTAGATTTAATATTATTTGTTTCAGTAATATTTTTATTTGGAGGGTTTGTTAAAGGAATATCAGGAATTGGTTTGCCTGCAATATCTTTAGCTTTTTTAACTATGTTTATGGGGATTAAGGTTGCAGTAGCTTTAGTAGTTATGCCAGGGTTATTAACTAATTTTTGGCAAGCATTTGGTAAGATTAAGATTATAAAAATAATTTATAGAATGTGGCCTTTGCTTTTATTTTTATTTTTATTTTCATTCTTAGGAGCACAAATATTAGTTGATCATAGTAAATTTCTTACCTTAGTTTTGGGTATTTTGCTTTCGACGTATGGTATGTTTAGTATATTAGTAAGAAAAAAAATAGTTATTCCAAAAAAATATGAAAAAATTATAGGAGTTTTTGCAGGTGCTTTGGGTGGTTTTTTAGGAGGTTCAACAGGAACATTTATTTTTCCTTTAGCTTTATATGTTTATTCATTGAAAATGTCTCAACAAGAATTTTTGCAAAGTATTGCTCTAGTATTAATTTCTGCAAGTTTTTTTTTAGGTTTTGCTCTTACAGGAAATAAATTGTGGACTTGGGAGTTATTTGCATATTCAACTTATGCAGTTATTCCTTCCTTTATTGGAATGTATATTGGAAGAAAATTGCAAAATAAGTTTGATGAAAAAGTATTTAAGAAGGTTTTTTTGTCTATGCTAATAATTATAGGTCTATTAATTATAAATAAGGAGATATAATTTAGATTAAGGAATAACACTATTAGGAAGAAATAATGTTATTCCAGGTATTAATAAAAGAATTATTATTCTAATAATATCCATAGCAACAAATGGCGACACGCCTATAAAAATAGTTCGTAAACTTACTTTGTCTTTAACAATTGTTTTTAAAACATGAACATTAAGACCTATTGGTGGAGTGATTAGACTTATTTCAACTGCTACTACTACTAGTATTCCAAACCAAATTAAATTTCCCCCCATTTCTTGAACTAAAGGATAAAATATTGGAACTGTAAGCATCATCATGGATAGACTTTCTAATATCATTCCTAATATTAAGTACAGTATGAAAATCCCTATAAGTAATGTAAAAAGATTAAAATTAAAAAGTGATAGAAAGTTTTTTAAGTCGTTTGGTAGGCCTGCTAAATTTATAAAATTAGAGAAAATTATGGCCCCAAATAGTAAGAAAAATAACATAGTAGTAACTTTTGCGGTCTCGATAAGAGTTTCAGAAAAAGATTTTATAGAAAATTTTTTTTTAATAATTACAATTAATAAAGAGCCAAATGCTCCCACACCTCCAGCTTCTGTAGCAGTAAATACGCCTGTATAAATGCCCCCCATAACTATAAAAAATAAAGATAAAATACCTATAACGCCTTTAAGAGATTTTATTTTTTTTATAAAAGAAAGATTACTCTGAGTTTTAAAAGAATTCTTATTGAAGAAGATAGAAATTTTTATTGCTAAGATATAACCTGTGATTCCTAATAAACCAGGAATTATTCCAGCTAAAAATAGTTGTCCTATATCTTGGCTTGTTATAATACCATATATAACAAGTATCATAGAAGGGGGAATTAATATCCCTAAGGTTCCTCCTGCTGCAATAGCTCCTGTAGCTAAAGAATCTGGATAACCAAATTTTTTCATAGAAGGTAAAGCAATTTTTGCCATAGTTGCGGCTGTTGCAAGAGAGGAACCACATACAGAACTAAATCCTCCACATGCGATTATAGTCGCCATAGCTAATCCTCCTTTTTTATGCCTTAACCATGCATTAGCAGCTGAGTACAAATCATCGGCTAGTCCTGCTTTAACTACAAAATTACCCATTAAAAGGAATAGAGGTAAAATTGATAAAGTATAATTCATACCATTATCAAAAAATATTTGTCCTATCATAGCTAGTGATGGCTCAATTCCAATTATAAAAACTAAACCTAAAAAACCGATTGTTGCCATAGAGAATGCTATTGGAAGACCAAGTGTTATAAGAACAATTACTAGAATTAAACCTAACATCCATACATACATATTATAAAATTTCGTTATTCATTTTTTATTAATAATTTTTGATTAAATAAATATTCATAACAGTTTAATAAAGTAGATACAGCGGCTAACATTGTTAGTAATGCCATAGAAAATGCTATTGGCGCTTTTGGAATTTCTAAATAGGTAGTTATTTCATTATAAGAATATAAATCTATTCCATGCCTATATAATTGAGCAGCTATAATACATAATAATATAAAAACTATTAAATTTACCAATACTTTTTGGACCTTTAAAAACGATTTATTTAGATAGTTAGAAAATAAAGAAACTGATACATGTTCTTCATTCCTGCATATATATGGTAATCCTATATATATTAATAATCCTAAAATAATTTCAGTTATTTCTGTTGTTCCTGGAAGTGGGGAGCCTAATAAATATCTACCAAACACATCTATAACCGTAATTAAAACTAGAATTGTAAGGGATAAGACACATAGGCTTAGTAATAACTTATTTGAAATTTCAAAAATATTTTTTAACATATTTATTTATTATTCATTTTAATATATTCTATTTCTTTTAAAAGCTCTGAATATATTTTGTGAGCATCAATTTTTTTTTCTTTTGAAACTTTATTAAGTGTGGATTCTATTATTGGTGTGAGTAATTTTTCTACTATTAATTTATCATCTTCTGATAAGTAAACTAATTCAACACCATTTTCTTGAGAAATATTTATTCCGTCTCGGTCTGCTTTATCCCAAGCTATACCTGCTAATTTAGCAAGTGTTTCCCCAGATACTGAGCTTATAGCTTCTTGGTCTTGAGTGGATAATTTATCCCATTTCTTTTTATTCATTACTACAAACATGCTGACATTATATAACCCACCTTCAAATATAAACCCTTGTTTAATAATTCTATCCAACTTAAAGAATGAAATACTTTCTCCTGGCAATTGTATGCCATCAGCTACACCACCAGATAAAAGCTCATAAGCTTTTGTTACTGGAGCTTGTAAAGGAACTAATCCTAATGCTTTAGCTGAACTTTGAGCAATACCTCCACCAATTCTAACTTTTAGACCTTGAATACTTTTTAATGAGTTATATTTTTTATTAAACCAGAGTTGTCCAGGACCATGCGTAAAAACACCTAGTAAATGTGTTCCTTTATGTTCATTTAGTTTTAATAACTCTCTTTCATAAATTCTTTGCCAGGCTACTGATAAAATTTCGGAACTATCGCTTAAAAAAGGTAGTTCGGTAATTTGAGTGCTCATAAAACGTCCTGCGGTATAGTTATGGACACCAAAAGTAATATCTGCAATACCGTTTGAAGCAAAATTAAAATGGGCAGGTGGAGGGCCAATTGGAGCCTCTAATAATTGAATTTTTAACCTACCTTCTGTCGCAATATGAACTTTTTCTATCCATGGTATCATAATATTTTTCACCCAAGGATGAGTAGGGGGTAACCAATTTGCCATTCGTAAAGTTGTTTCAGCATAACTTTTTAGAGGCAGTAAAAATATTATACAGAATATAAATAATCTAATCATCATTATTATTTTCTTTCATTTTGTCTTCTGGCTTTAAGTTTTGATAGTACTCTCTAAGTATTTTATAATCAATTTTTCCTAAAGCATTTTTGGGGATTTGATCTATGAAAAAAAAACTTTTAGGTATTTTATAGTCAGCTAATTTTATTTTTAAATTTTTAATACATTTTGAAATATTAA
>JAQWRB010000145.1 GCA_029243935.1 Alphaproteobacteria bacterium | reverse complement strand
ATCAGATTTTGTTCTTCAGTCAAAGACAGGTTCATACTTATAAACCTAAAACCATCTTTGATAATATATTCTTTTGAATTTCATTAGATCCTCCATAAATAGTAGTCTTTCTTTTATTAAGGTAATTAGATGCTGCATTCTCTGCATAATCTGGTACTACAGAGAAATCATTTAATCTATCATAATTAATATTTTCTTCATTATGAATTAAACCTTGATAACCAACTGCATTTAATGTCAATTCTGTAATTCTTTGTTGTATCTCTGAGCCTTGAATTTTTAATAGGGATGCTTCTGGACCTGGCGCTTTACCCTGACTTTCTTTAGATAATACTCTAAGCTCAGTATATTCTAATGCTTTTAAATCCATTTCTAAAGTTGTAAGTTGGTCTCTGAACCTTCTATCATTTATAAGAGGTTTCTCATCATTATCATATTCAATAGCGGCTATTTCTTTTAATTTTCTCAAAGCACTTTTTGACCTACCTACTGCAGCTATAGAGGTCCTCTCATGACTTAATAAAAATTTAGCAACGCTCCAACCTTTATTTACTTCATATATTAAATTTTCTTTTGGAACCATAACATTTTCTAAATAAACTGTATTTATTTCGTGGGACCCGTCTATCGTTATAATTGGATCTACTGAAATCCCTTTACTTTTCATATCTATCATTATAAATGATATACCTTCCTGAGGTTTTCCTTTAGTTGATGTTCTTACTAAACAAAACATCCAATCTGCATACTGTGCTAATGTAGTCCAAGTTTTTGTACCATTTATAATATACATATCATTCTCTAATACAGCCTTAGTGCTTAAAGAAGCTAAATCTGATCCAGAATTTGGTTCGGAGTATCCTTGACACCACCAATGATCAGATTCTAAAATTTTTGGTAAAAAATAATCTTTCTGTTTTTGTGTGCCAAACTCAATCAAGACGGGTGCTATCATAGTTACACCAAAAGGTATTAATGTAGGAGTATCAGCAAGTGATAGTTCTAAATCTAAAATGTACTTTTTCATCACTGACATTTCAGATCCTCCATATTCCTTTGGCCAACCTGGAGCAAACCATTTCTTTTTATTCAATGCTTTTTGCCAAGCTATAGTTTCTTCTTTACTTGCACTACCACCATTTGATATTTTAGTCTGTAGTTCTTTTGGCAAATTACTATTTATAAATTCTCTAACTTCTTTTTTAAAATTAACATCTTCCTCTGAAAAATTTATATTCATAAATACTCTAATTTAATAATAATACTTTTATTCTATTTATAATTTTATAAACTTGCAATAATTGATTTTTACTTTCTGTTTCAAAGTTGTTTATTCTGATTTTATAAGTATCTAATAAACTAACATCATTATTTTTATCTGTTACCCAATTGATAAAATTTTTCGTATATTTGTCAAAATTTTTATTAAAATAAATTAATATCTTTTCTTGATCTACATCAATTCTAACTACTCTTGCTTTAGCTGCCTCTGCTTTCAATGATATTAAATCTATTAAGTTTTTAAATTCAATAGGTATAGGTCCAAAACGGTTAATCATTTCATCTTCAAATACTCTAATATTATCTTGATTATTTATTTCTCCTAACTTTCTGTAAATACTAAGTCTGAGTGACAGATCACTAATATAATATTCTGGTATTAAAATAGCTAACTTTATATTGACCTGAATATCAGAATTACTTTCCTCCTTTATATTTTTAATATCATTAACACATTCTTGTAATAATTTTTGATATAACTCTATCCCAACTTGTAATATCTGACCTGATTGTTCTTCCCCTAATAGGTTTCCTGCACCTCTTATGTCTAAATCATAATTTGCTAAATTTATACCAGCACCCAATGAGTCCATGGCTTGTAAAGCCTTTAATCTTAATAT
>JAQWRB010000142.1 GCA_029243935.1 Alphaproteobacteria bacterium | reverse complement strand
TTAAACTTACTTCTTCAAACTCCTTTAAAGTATTTTTTAGATCTGAAATACCTAACATAATATTTTCATATACATTTAAATCTTTATCCAAAATGGGTTCCTGCGCCAAGTAACCTACTTTTATATTTTCTGCTGACCATGCTTCACCAGAAAACTCTTTATCTAAACCTGCCATAATTTTTAATAAAGTAGATTTTCCTGCTCCATTTGAACCTAAAACACCAATTTTAGCACCTGGATAAAAAGATAACCAACCGTCCTTTATTACTTGCTTACCACCTGGCCAAGTTTTATTTAACTCCTTCATTACGTAGACATATTTAGCGCTCATAAATCAAACCTCCATTTATAAAGCATAGTGACTTTATATTTTAATAAAATAACTATATAAAAAAGACTTATAAACATTTAAAATGAGAAGCAAAGTATTCTTTATAAAAAAAAATAGTAAAAAGGTATTAAAATGCATAAAACAAAATTTTTTGGTTTAATCATAGGCATAATATTTCTTATGATTGCATGCTTACTTCCTTCTCCTGAATCATTAAATAGTAAGGCATGGTTAACCTTAGGAGTTGCAATGTTAATGGCATCATGGTGGTTAACAGAAGTTATACCGTTACCTGCGACAGGGCTATTACCAATAGTGCTTTTTCCTCTATTAGGTGTAAGCTCTGTAAAAGAAACTGCTCAAGCTTTTAGCCACCCAATAATATTTCTCTTTATGGGTGGTTTTATAATTGGATTAGCTATGCAACATACAGGCCTCCATAAAAGAATAGCTTATTATATAATTTCTAAGTTTAAGAGTAGTCCTCAATCTCTAATTTTTGGGTTTATGTGTGCTACTGCTTTTTTATCTATGTGGATTAGTAATAGCGCAACAGCTATTATGATGTTGCCCATTGCATTGTCCATTATTACTGTATTTAAAGAAGATAATAAAAATAAAAATAATAACTTTGATAAAGCCTTAGTATTAAGTATTGCATTTTCTGCAACTATAGGAGGAATAGCCACAATAATTGGAACTCCTCCTAATACCGTAATGGCTGCTATGTTATCTGAATTATATAATTATGAGATAAATTTTGTAGACTGGTTAAAAATTGGATTACCTACTTCACTTTTATTGTTACCTATAACTTGGGTAGTTCTTATATATTTCTGCTTTCCTTTAGATCCTAAAATAATAATAAAAGATAAAATTATTAATGATAAAATTAAAAACTTAGGTAAAATTTCTCAAGATGAGATAATGGTAGGAATAATATTTATAACTACAGCTTCTTTATGGATATCTAGAAAGTGGCTTTCAAATACACTAGAAGGCATCATTCCATCAGGAGCACTAAACGATTCCACAATAGCTATAACAGCAGCAATTATTTTATTTATAATTCCATCTAATAGGCCTAAAAGAAAAAGATTAATTAATTGGGAAGTAGCCCAAAATATTCCTTGGGGAGCATTGATATTAATAGGTGGAGGATTATCTCTTGCTTCAGTTATAAGCTCATCTGGTTTAGCTACATGGATTGGATCTCTAAGCAGCAACATATCAAATATTTCAATTATTTTTATTGTGTTAATAAGTATAGTAAGTATAATTTTACTAACAGAATTAACCTCCAATACTGCAACTGCATCAACATTTATACCCATTCTTGGTGCAACAGCTCTTGGGCTTGGGCAGAACCCTCTACTTTTAATTATACCCGCCACTCTAGGTGCTAGTTGTGCATTTATGATGCCTGTTGCCACTCCTCCAAATACTATTGCTTATGCTTCTGGTCATCTTAAGATTTCTGATATGATAAAAGCGGGAATCTGGCTTAATATAATTTCCATAATTATAATAGGAATTATTATTACATTAATTTTGGGTCCCGTATTTGATGTAGAATTAAATAAAATTCCACTCTGGGTAAACTAAATATATAAACTAATTTTGTACTTAAAAGGTAAATAATATATTTTAAAATTTTTAATATAAGGAATATGTCATGAAAATTATAATTATTACTTTAATCAGCTCAATCTTTTTAATAAATTTAGCTTATACTCATGATCAAATAAATAATAATGAAGAAAAAAAATATAACCATGAGCACAAAAAAATTAAAAGCTTGTAATATATAATTATACGTATTATTTTTTCCTATTCATTATAAAATGAGAACATAAAATATGAAAATTGCTATAGTAAAAGAAACTGAAGATTTAGAAAAAAGAGTTGCTGGAACTCCAGAAACAGTTAAAAAATTAATATCTCTGGGTTTTTCTGTAGATGTAGAAGAAGATGCAGGAATTAATTCTTTTTTTTCTAATGCTTTATACAAAACTGCCGGTGCAAATATTGTTTCTGATACTAATACAATTGTTTCATCAGCTGACATAGTTCTTAAAGTGAATAATGTGCATAAAGATGGCAAAGGTGCTGATAATATAAAATACTATAAAAATAAAACTAAAATTATAGGTTCTTTAAAACCTTTACAAAATAAAGAAAAAATTAAAGATTTAGCAAATAATAATATAGATGCTTTCTCTGTTGAACTTATTCCAAGAATTAGTAGAGCTCAATCTATGGATGCATTATCCTCACAATCTAATCTTGCGGGATATAAAGCTGTTATAGATTCTGTATCTGAATTTTCTAAAGCAATTCCGATGATGATGACAGCTGCAGGAACTATAGCTCCTGCTAAGATTTTAATACTTGGAGCAGGCGTAGCAGGTTTACAAGCCATAGCTACTGCAAGAAGACTAGGTGCTATAGTTTCAGCTTTTGATGTAAGAGCAGCAGCTAAAGAGCAAGTTGAAAGCCTAGGAGCAAAGTTTATTGAAGTAGTACTAGATAATACTGAAGTTTCTAATAATGAAACAGATACTGGTTATGCTAAAGAAATGTCAGAAGAATATAAAAAGCAACAAAAAGATCTTCTGCATCAAACTATTAAAACTCAAGATATAGTAATAACGACGGCTTTAATTCCTGGAAAAGAAGCTCCAGAATTAATTACGACTGATATGGTTAAAGATATGAAGCCAGGATCAATAATTGTGGACTTAGCCGCGGAAGCTGGAGGAAATTGCAAACTAACTAAATTGAATGAAACTATTATTGCGCATAATGTTAAAATAATGGGTTATGCAAATTTTCCAAGTAAACTCTCCCAAGATGCAAGTAGTTTATACTCAAAAAACTTATTTAACTTTGTTCAATTAATGGTTAAAGATAAAAAAATTGAAATAGACTGGGAAGATGAAATTCTACAAAAATCTTGTGTTAGTTATGACGGTAAAGTTCTTAACATTTAGACCTAGGGAAAGACAATATGACTGATCCATTTATTATAGACTTAACAATATTTATCCTTGCAATCTTTGTAGGTTATTTTGTTGTTTGGTCGGTTACATCTGCGTTACATACTCCTCTAATGTCTGTTACTAATGCTATCTCAGGAATAATAATTGTTGGAGCTCTAATTGCACTCGGCTCAGCAAGTAATGAGGTTGACGTTACATCTAAATGGTTAGGTTTTATAGCAATTATTATAGCTTCAATAAATATTTTTGGAGGGTTCGTTGTTACGTGGAGAATGTTAGCAATGTTTAAAAAAAATAAAGGAAAAGATAAATGATAAGCATCAACTTTTCAGCCCTTTTATATTTATTAGCTTCCATACTTTTTATATTATCACTTAAAGGGTTATCTAGCCCAACTAGTGCTAGAAAAGGTAATTACTTTGGTATTACCGGAATGATTTTAGCAATTATTACCACGATCCTTCAACCTGAAACATCAAATTATTCTCTAATCATAACTGCAATTTTAATTGGAGGAGTTATAGGAACCACTATAGCACTAAAAATAGAAATGACAGCTATGCCTCAATTAGTTGCAGCTTTTCACAGTTTAGTTGGTGTAGCAGCCGTGCTCGTAGCATATACTGCATTGTTATCACCAGAATCATATGGTATCGGTAGTATAGGATCAATAAAAAATGCAAGCAGAATAGAGATGTCTTTGGGCGTAGCCATAGGTGCAATAACCTTTACAGGCTCTATTATTGCCTTTGGGAAACTCCAAGGAATTATAAGTGGGGCACCGTTAGTATTTAAAGGGCAACATATAGTTAACCTCTTAATAGGCATGGCTATGGTTGTATTAATTATATGTTTTACTAATAATGAAGACCCTAATTTTTTTCATATGTTAACTATATTGGCTTTATTAATAGGTATCCTATTAATTATACCTATTGGCGGAGCAGATATGCCTGTAGTAGTTTCTATGTTAAATTCATATTCTGGATGGGCGGCCGCAGGTATAGGTTTTACACTGCAAAATACGGCTTTAATAATAGTTGGCGCTTTAGTAGGAAGTTCCGGTGCTATTCTTTCTTATATAATGTGTAAAGCTATGAATAGGTCATTTATAAGCGTAATATTAGGAGGCTTTGGTAATACTACAGAAGATCAAAAAACAGGAAATGCTAATAAAAATGCAAAGTCTGGAAGCGCTGAAGATGCTGCTTTTATTATGCAGAATTCTCAAAATGTAATTATTGTTCCTGGTTATGGAATGGCAGTAGCCCAAGCACAACATATTTTAAGAGAAATGTCGGATAAATTAAGAAGCTCAGGCGTAAATGTTAAATATGCTGTTCACCCAGTTGCAGGAAGAATGCCTGGACATATGAATGTATTATTAGCTGAAGCTAATGTTTCATATGATGAAGTTTTTGAGTTAGAAGACATTAATAGTGATTTTTCTTCTACAGATGTAGCTTTTGTTATAGGAGCTAATGATGTAACAAATCCAGCTGCTAAAACTGACCCTGCTAGTCCAATAGCAGGAATGCCCATTTTAGAAGTTGAAAATGCAAAGACTGTTCTATTTGTTAAAAGGTCTTTATCTCCTGGTTATGCTGGTATTGATAATGATGTTTTTTATAAAGAAAATACTATGATGCTTTTTGCAGATGCCAAAAAAATGTGTGAAAAGATAGTTCAAGCACTAGATTAAATAATAATATTTAAGAAACATGTTAAATTATATAAGCAATTAGGGAAAAATTAAGAATTATTTTTTAAAAAAACTTCTAAATTTTCAACTTCTGTATCATTCATAGAAATTAGAATAGCTTGTTTTAAAATTTCTCCATCCTTGCTGTTGTTAATATCATCCATTTTGTTTTCTACTAAAGCACGATTAATCATATTATACTTTATTTTGCCTCTATCCCAAGTATCTCCATAACCTTTTAAAATTTGCGGCATATCTGCTAAACCTTCTGCGAAAGTTAAAGATTTACTAAAAGCAATAATTATATTATTTACCCATTTTTCTATACTTTTTTGCTCTTCATTATAACGTAGAGAAATAGTTCTTATATAACGAAAAACTGATAAAAATTTTAGACTAAGAAAACCAAATATCGTTAATGAATTAATTTTCATTCCTTTTCCGATAAAAGGTAAGAATGACATTATTTTAATATTTCTTATAAAGAACTGTCCTATTTTTCTAGGCAACATAGCCCCTATTTCATTTATGCCTGGTTTAAAAATGTCTTGAACCATAAGTATTTGATTGTTTTTAATCTTTATTTCTTCTTTAATTTTTATAAACCTTTCTGGTTTTATCTTAAGTTGTGCAACTCTAGGGATATCTTCATAAGTCATCCACAATGATAACCTTCTAACTATATTTTCTATAATTGGAATTACCTGTTTATTTTCTATGTTTATTGAAGAAACTATTTTTTTAATTCTAGACATATAAACTTCTGCATATTTCTTATTTTGATAATCAATACACCTTTCTTTTCCTAGAACCACTAGATTAGAAAGTTCCATTGGTAATGAAGATAAAAAAAACTCATCATTAAACTGTTTTTTTACTGATATAGGGCTCGCTAGGGAATTAGCATCAAACATATTTTTAGGATTAGAATTGACCTTACTATAAGTAAAATTAAAGCCTTTTAAACTATTTTTTCCAAAATCATTTTTAGAAAAAATATTTTCACATGTGTTTTTTGACCATGGAAAAATATTGCTGCCTGCTAGTGCTCCAAACATTGGTGCAGAAACAATTGTTGAATGACTCAAAGCTATTTCGCTTAAATCTAAACATACAAAATTTTTAGACATTTTAGCGCATGCCGCCAATATTTTATCTTTATTAAACCTCCCATCTGCCAAATGTGATTTTTCTAAATTTGTATACGTTCTACTAGAGGAAGTAATTAATAAAGTTCTGTCGGGGTTTACATATCCTTTTTCAAGAACCCTTGCAGCTTCTAATAATTCACTAGCAATAACTACATCTACTCGTCCAGGCTTTGGATACAATGATAATACTGGTTCCTTGCCTTTCTCAAAATTTTGATCGCATATTTCAAGATAGTAGCTAGTACTTCCTGTTCTTTGAGCGACTCCTGGTATAGAGGTTCCTTGTACAAAAATATTTTCTTTTCTTGCACAATCCAAAATCCAATTCATTAAAGTTCCACCACCTTCTCCCCCTAGAGCGGTAATTAATATAGATAGAGTTTTATAATTACTCAAGATAATAAACCAATAACTTTATTTCTAAGCCATGACACAAAACGTTCTTTTAAATTAGGGTTATTTATTATTTCAGCTTTATAAAAAGAAGGGCATAATGTTGCTTCTATTGCATTTTCACCGCACAAACCACAACCAACACACCCATCAGTAATATGTGCTACTGGATCTACTTTTAAAGGGTCACTAGATGGTTTAACTGTTAATGTTGGACATCCAGAAAGTCTTATACACGAGTGATCACCCGTACATGTAGCTTCATCTACGCCATACTTAACTCTCACAAATCGTTTATTCATTTTTATAGCATTAGCTTTAATAGGTTTTAATCGTCTTTGCCTTTCTAACTGACATTCCCCTTCAGCAATAATAACTTTTAAACCATTAAAAGAACTTTTAAATGCCTCAGCTATAACCTTTTTAACAGCACCAACTTCATATGTGTGAACAGTTTTTATCCACTCTACACCTAAGCCTTCTAATGCTTTTTCTATTGTCTTATCTGTGCTAGTAGAACTTTTAGAAGCAGCCGCTAGTCTATTACTAGATTCAGGAGTTGAAATAAGATCCTGCGTACCGGTTGCTGATGTATACCCATTTTGAAGTATAACCAATATACCATCAGAATTATTTAATAGCCTTGAAGCTACACCGCTTAGCAAACCATTATGCCAAAAACCTCCATCTCCCATTATAGCAATAGGTCTTTTTTCAGAAAAACTTTGAACACCTGCACTTGAAGCTAAACTCATTCCATAACCTAAAATAGATTGACCAAAAGAAAATGGAGCAAAGGTAGCAAAAGAGTGACACCCTATATCTGTGGAAACATGAATTTTTCCTATATCTTTCTCTACCATTTTTAAAGCTGAAAAAAATGGTCTTTCTGGGCACCCTGTACAAAAGCCTGGAGGTCTAGCAGGAACCACTTCTCCTAAAAAAGAAGATGCTTCATTTCTTAATTGATCTATTTCTACATTGTAATTTAAATTAGAGAAGTTTTGAAAATCAGGAATATAATTATTTATAAAACTGAAAACGCCTTTATATATAACTTCAGAAGTATATTCTCCTGCCATAGGAAGAATATCTTTACCCTTCAAATCAACATTGATTTTTTCTTTATGTAATAATAGTCCTAATTCCTGTTCAATATATTGAGGTTGTCCCTCTTCAATAATTAATAATGCTTTAAATTTTTTTGCGTAAGAAATAATTTCATCTGGAATTAATGGATGCACGACGTTTAAAACATAAATAGACACTTTAGTATTACCTAAACTATCAGCAAGACCCATTTCTTCCAAAGAAGATATCAAATTATTATAAAGTCCACCCTGTACTATTAAGGCTACTTCTTTTATTGTTCCCTCAAAGAATTCATTTAGAGAATTATCTGCTACATAATGTTTTGCTAGTTCTGCTCTTTGTCCATATTTTAGTTTTTCTTGAGCATAAGTACTGGGAGGGTGTGCTATTAAATCATAATTATGTTGCGCCACTTCTTTGATTTTATTAATACTTGAAATATTGGGTTTGACATTATCTTTTGTAATAAATGTTCCCTGTAAATGACACGCCCTAATTCTTAATTGCATCATGACAGGTGTATGTGAATATTCGGAAAGCTCAAATGCCTTTTGCACTGTATTCACTATTACTTGAAGGTTAGGACGAGGGTCTAATAACCAGATAGTTGATTTCAACGCTATACCATGTGTTCTTTCTTGAATGATACTCGATCCTTCACCATAATCCTCGCCAATTATAATTAATGAACCTCCTAATACACCAACAGAAGATAGATGAGATAATGCATCTGAAGCAACATTACTTCCAACTATAGACTTCCAAGTAACAGCTCCTCTTACAGGGTAATTTATTGATGCTCCAAGCATTGCAGCTGCAGATGATTCATTTGCACAAGCTTCTACATGAACTCCTAATTCTTTCATATAATCTTTAGCTTGAACCATAACATCTAATAAATTGGAAACTGGTGATCCTTGATAACCACCTACATAAGAAACACCTGATTCTAATAATGCTTTTGTTACAGCCAGTATACCTTCTCCTTGAAAAATTTCTCCTTCTCCAAGTTTAAGGGCCTCTATTTCCTTTTTAAAAGATCTTTCCATTTAGCTATCCATATAAATAAATTATTATTTTACCATTTATTTCTTAATTGTCTTAATAATAAAAAAACTTCTTTTTGAGATGGTTTAGACGGTAATTCTGGAAATTCTTCTCTTAGCTTATCTATAATAATAGTATTTGAGAGTCTAAAAAAAGTATTAATATTATTCTCTATTTCTAAATTTGTAATTATACTACCTGGTTTAAAATTATTTTTTATAGAGTTGAGTAATTCTTGAGCCTGTATGTTAGTAGGCTCTCTATCTAATGTAAATTTTAAATTATTTTCCAAATAATCATGGCCAGGATATATTAAAGTGTTGTCTGATAAGTTTTTAAATTGCTTAAAAAATGTTTCATAAAGTTGTTCTGGATGACCTCCATTATGACAATTACCGGCTCCAGCATTAAATAATGTATCGCCTGAAAATATAGCAGGTTTATCTGTCTTAGATAATAAACAAATATGTGTCATAGTGTGACCAGGAGTATCCAAAACCTCTAATTCTAATTCCTTGCCCACTTTAATTATATCTCCTTCAGACAAAGATTTAGACATTCCAGGAATATTTCCAGAGGCTCCTTTGTGTGCCATGATTGTAGCACCTGTCAAATTAGATAAATTAATATTTCCTCCAGTATGATCACCATGTTCATGTGTGTTTAATATTTTAGTAATATTCCAACCATTATCTTTAGCTTTATCAAAGCACATTTGTGACTCCAGAGGATCAATTGCTATAGCTTCACCTGTATGAGGACAGGCTATTAAATAATTATAGTTTCTATAAGCGTTTCCAGTCCATATTTGTTCCACTAACATCAGTACCTCCTATGAATGCTTTTACAAAATTTAAATTTATTATATATATAGTTTATTATATAATAATATATTGAAAAAAATGACTAAAAAAAAACTTAAAATAGTAATTCCTGGTGGTCTTGATATAGATTTTGAAAAGTATTTAAAATACAACTTTAAAAAACAAGGAACTTTATCACACTATAATATATCAAGTATAAAGAATAAGCCTGGCTTACTTACCAAAGCTTTATTTGATGCTGATGTTTTTATTACAACTCGCTGGCCAAATAAAAATATAATTACAACAAAATTAAAGCTCATCCAAATTCCTGCAGCAGGTTATGATAACATTCATTTTGAATCCGTTCCTACAGGATGTAAAGTTAGCAATACTTTTGAACATGAAATTCCTATGGCTGAATATTGTATGTTAGCCATGCTAGAATCTGAAATAAATTTAAATAAAATGAATTCCCAGCTTAGAAAAGGTAATTGGTCAGGATATTTTTCAAGCATATCTTTTCATGGAGAATTACATAACAGAAATTTAGGAATAATTGGTTTTGGTCATATTGGAAAAGAAATTACTAAAAGAGCAAATGCTTTTGGATTGAAGACAACAGCAATAATTCGTGACATTACTAAATATAAAACAAACAATAAAATTAATTTTGTATCTATCAAAAATATTAAACAAGAAATTCATAAATTTGATTACCTTATTATTGCATGTCCACTTAATGAAGAAACTAAAGATATGATTAACTTAAAATTAATAAGAAACATGAAAAAAAATGCTATAATTATTAATGTAGCTAGAGGACCTATAATTAATGAAGCTGATTTATATATAGCCTTAAAAAACAAATTAATAAGAGGGGCTATTATTGATGTTTGGTATAATTATCCTCAAAATGGTTCAAGCAAAAAACTCTACCCTTCAAAATACCCTTTACATCAATTAGATAATGTAACACTTAGCCCTCACTCATCAGCGTGGAGCCATCAGTTATGGGATAGAAGGTTTAAATTTATATGTGAAAATTTAGAGAATTTGTATAATAATAGAAGACTAAAAAATATAGTTAGTTAAAGCTATATAATAAGAATGTTTTATTCTTCTGTCATTTCTTTCTTTCTTTGCAATTTCCTCCAACGTCTGACTGCCTCAGCTTTTTCTCTTGCTCTTTTTTCAGACGGCTTCTCAAAGGCTCTCCCTTTTTTCATTTCTCGGTACATACCTTCTCTTTGCATTTTTTTCTTAAGTACTTTTAACGCTTGATCTACATTATTATCTCTAACAATTACTTGCACTTCTATCTCCTCGCCTTACATTAAACTTAATAATAATATATATTATTAACGATATAAAACGTGGTAATAACACAACTTTTAAAGCATGTGAAGCATTAAGAATAATAATATTATATACTAAGATTTGGAAAAAAATATGGCTATACTAAAAATCGCTAAAATGGGTCACCCTTTGCTTTTACAAAAAGCCAAAGAAGTTGATGATCCTACTAGTCCTCAAATTAAACAATTAGTTAATGATATGTTGGATACGCTTAATGACTTGGGAGGTTCAGGTGTTGGTTTAGCTGCCCCTCAAGTACATATATCACTTCAAGTCGTAATCTTTGAGGCCGTTAATGAAAAAAAGACATCCTTAATAACACTTATTAATCCAAAAATAAAAATTTTGACAAAAGAAACTAGTATAGACTGGGAAGGATGTCTGTCGGTTCCTGGTTTAAGAGGCAAAGTTTCAAGACCTAATAAAATTAAATATACAGGTTTTAACCTAGAAGGAAAAAAAATATCAACTATAGCTGAAGGTTTCGATGCAAGAGTAGTACAGCATGAATGTGATCATTTATTTGGGATTTTGTATCCACAACGCATGGAAGATTTATCATCCTTGCAATTTGTTAGTGAAGCTAGGCATTGGTCTGAATAAATGGTTAATGAATCAAAAAAATTTGAGCAAGAAAGAAAAAAAATACTTAATAGGGCACTTATTGATATTAAAAGATATGGATTTAATGATAAAATGTTGCTTAACGTAGCTAAAAATTGTGCAGTCTCTGAAGGAAATTTAGGGCGATTGTTTCCTGAAGGGTTATTTGAATTGAAACAATATTTTTTTAATGAAATAGATAAACATATGTTAAAAAAAATAAAAGCTCAAGATTATGAAAACATGAGAATTAGAGATAAAATATTTAATGGTGTACTAATTAGATTAGAATTATTCAAAAGAAATAAAACTTCTATTAAATATTTATTTGCAAGTGAATCTTCTAATCCAATTAAAGCTTTAAAGCACCTATGGAGAACTTCCGATTTAATATGGAAATCTGCAGGAGATAACTCCACAGATTATAACCATTATACTAAACGTATTCTTCTTTCTTGGGTCTACTTAACTACTCTAATATGCTGGTTCAATGATCAAAGTAAAAATATTAAGGATACAAAATTATTTCTTGATAGAAGGATTGATGAAGTTTTAGAATTTGGGAAAACATCAGGAAAAATAAAATCTAAAATATCAAAATTAAATATTTCTAGTAAACTTATAAATATTCTTAAAAATTTAAAATCAATTAAAGCATAAAATCATCTTATCAAACGATTAATGTGTCCCATTTTTCTTCCTGGTCTAACTTCTTGTTTTCCGTATAAATGCACTCTACAATTTGGATCATTTATTAAGTCATCTGCCAAATATATATCGTCTCCTATTAAATTTTGCATCACAATATTAAACAGCCTTTCGGTGCTACCTAAATTAATTCCAACTGCTGCTCTAACAGCTTGCTCAAATTGATCTGTAATGCATCCATCCATAGTCCAATGACCTGAGTTATGCGGACGAGGAGCAATTTCGTTCACTATTAGATCTCCATTATTAAGTTCAAATAATTCAATAGCTAGTATTCCTATAAGATTAAGTTCATTAGCTATACTAATAGCTATATCTCTTGATAATTTAGAAATTTTACTTGATATTTCAGGAGCTGGTGCAATTGTTTGATCCAGAATATGATTTTTATGTTTATTCTCTACAGTATCATATAATTGAACATTATTATTATGATCCCTTGCAATAATAATACTTAACTCTCTTTTAAAAGAGATGAACTCTTCTAATATTAATTTATCACTACCTATGTTTTTCCAGGCACTTAATAAATCTGTATCACTATCTATTTTAATTTGTCCTTTGCCATCATACCCAAATCGTCTAGTTTTCAAAACTGATGGGCCTTTTATTAGATTTTTTGCATTAACTAAATCTTCATAGCTATTACACTCATAAAACTTAGCTGTCTGAACTTTAGCTTTATCTAGTAAGAATTTTTTTTCTATTAATCTATCTTGTGATACAGATAAAATAAAAGAAGAAGGTCTTAGCAAACATAATTCTTCAATTATCTTAGCTGATTTGAGAGGTATATTTTCAAATTCATATAAAGCAGTATCTACTCCACTAGCAAATTCTTTAATAGCATTTATATTTTCATAATCATAAATATATGATTTTGAACAAACTTTAAATGCTGGAGCATTGGAATCTGGATCAAAAATATGACATTCTATTCCAAACTTTGCTGCTGCAAGAGCTGTCATCCTACCTAATTGACCACCACCAATAATTCCTAAAATATTATTTTTCAAGTGAAATTACCGGTTTGTTTAAAACTGAATTTGTCTGCTTGGTTTTATAATTTTTTACTTTTCTATCTAAAGATTTGTCATTAAGGCTTAATATTTGTGCTGCCATTAAGCCAGCATTAAATGCTCCTGCATCTCCTATAGCTAAAGCTCCCACAGGAACTCCAGCTGGCATTTGAACTATAGATAATAAACTATCCATACCATTTAATGCTTTACTCAAAATTGGAACTCCTAAAACAGGAATATTAGTTAAAGAAGCTATCATTCCTGGTAAATGCGCGGCTCCCCCTGCCCCAGCTATAATAACCTTAATACCTTTATTTTTAGCAGTTTTTGCATAAGCATATAATCGATCTGGCGTTCTATGAGCAGATACTATATTAAGCTCATAAGGAATAGAAAACTGTTCTAAAATTTTAACTGCATTTTTCATGGTTTCCCAGTCAGATTGACTGCCCATTATTACGCCCACTTTTTCAGAATTATTTTTTTGTTTTAACATTTACTATCCCTGTAATCTATAATTATATTGGTCCATAAGGAAAGCGAGAGAGTATATGCATTTTATAATGTTTCTGCAAGTATAATAGTAATTATAAAAATATTTTTATAGAGATATAAGGTAAAAAATTATATGATTTATTTATTAATTTAATAGAAGGCAAAAATGAAACATATAAATAACCTTTTATTAAATTTTTTACATAAAATTCCTCCAGAATTATCTCACACTATTACTATAAAACTCTTAAAAAATTTTTTAAGCCCCCAATATTTTATAAAAAATTATAAAAATTTAAATGTGTCTTTAGGAGATATAACTTTTAAACACCCTATAGGACTTGCTGCTGGTTTTGATAAGAACGCTGAAGCTTTTCATAAAATGGATAAATTAGGACTAGCTCATGTAGAAATAGGCACTATTACACCCAAATATCAAGAAGGAAACACTAAGCCTCGCATTTTTAGACTTAATCAAGATAAAGCCATTATTAATAGACTGGGTTTTCCAAGCAAAGGTTTAGCTTATATTAATAAACGTTTAGAAAAATATAAATCACATATTCCTCTCGGAATAAATATAGGATGTAACAAAGAAACAACTGACTATATTAGTGATTACTTGGAGCTTACAAAAAAATTAGGCCATTATGCTAATTGGCTAACTATTAATATATCTTCACCTAATACTCCAGGACTTAGAAGCATACAAACAAGTGATATGCTCTCAAAACTATTACAAACTATAGATAATGAAAGAAAAATAATAGAAAATAAAAGAGGATCTGCATTACAAGTATGGTTAAAAATTGCACCTGACTTAGATGATGTAGAATTAAAAAAACTTATTGATACAGCAATAGATAATAATATAGATGCTTTATGTATTTCTAATACAACTATTAAACGACCTAATGATTTAATATCTAATAAAAAATTAGAAAATGGCGGGTTATCTGGAAACCCTCTTTTTTATCAATCTACATTAATGTTAGCAAAAGCTTATTTACATGCCCAGAATAACATAAACTTTATAGGTGTAGGAGGAATAGATAGTGGAGAAACAGCTTATTTAAAAATTCTTGCCGGTGCCACTATTTTACAAATGTATACTGGTCTAGTATATAATGGGCCAGCTATGATTAATAAAATTAATAGTGAACTATCATTAAAAATTGGTTCTGCAACGTTCTCAAAGATAATAGGAAATAAAGCCTATGAAATAGTAAATGGTGACTATCTGAATGATTAAAACAAGTAATAATAACGTGCCTTTTTATGATGATTTGAATTTTATGATCAAGGATTCAGAAGGACTTATTCTAGATATATGGGGTGTATTATGGGATGGCATTAATGTATATCCAGAGGCACTCAATACACTTAAAAAACTTAGAAAGCTTAATATTCCAATAGTTCTTTTGTCTAATGCACCTAGAAAATCTGAAATAGTTAGTGAAAAATTATCAAAAATTGGTATTAAGCAAGAGTTATATGATAAGATCATATCTTCTGGTGATGTATGTAGAAATTCACTAATTAACAATACTAATTTAGTTTCAGGATTAAAATATTATTTTATAGGGCTAAAGGAAGATAATGACTTATTAAATAATACTAGATTTCAAAAATCGCAAACACCTGAAAATTCAGACTTTATACTAATTACTGGTCCACGTGATTTTGACCATATACTAAAAGATTACACTGATGAATTAAAAAAATGTTTAAAAAATAAACTACCTATGATCTGTGCAAACCCAGATAAAATAGTTGTAAGACAGAACGGTAAAAAAATATTTTGTGCTGGAGCCATTGCAGAAGATTATGCCAAATTAGGTGGGACTGTTAAACAATTTGGAAAACCATATAAAAATGTTTTTTTAGAAGCTTTAAAACATTTAAAAAAATTATCCCCTAAAATAAATTTAAATAATGTCTCAATTATTGGTGACGGTTTAGAAACAGATATTTTAGGAGGAAATACTGTAAAAATTAATACTGTATTAATAACCAGTGGAATTTTATCACATACACTTAATACTCAATATGGTCAAAGACCAGACCTTAAAAAATTAAATAAAGCTATTTCTTCTTCTGGTAATTTTCCTAAATATGCAGTTAATACTTTTAAAATATCTTCTTAGTTATTTGAAATACTATTGACTTAATATAAATAATTATTTAGAACAAACCATGGACAAATAAATTTAATCACCTTCGTGTATTTGAGTAATAAATGATATTAAACTGGCTTTACTTAGACCTAAATAGTTACTTTGCTAGTGTTGAACAACAGCTACAAAAACATTTACGAAACAAACCAATCGCAATCGTTCCAATAATGACGGATGCTACATGTGCAATAGCTGCAAGCTATGAAGCAAAAGCTTATGGAGTTAAAACAGGAACAATGATTTATGAAGCAAAAAAATTATGCCCAGAATTAATATGTGTAGAAGCAAAACATGAAAACTATGTTGCATACCATCATAAAATATTAGCTGAAATAGATAAATATATACCTATAGAAATCATTGCGTCTATAGATGAAGTTGCCTGCAAACTAATAGGCAACCAAAAACAAGAAGAGCAAGCAAGTCAACTCGCTAAAAATATAAAAAAAGGTTTACAAAAAAATGTAGGCACATATATACGTTGCTCTATAGGAATAGCACCTAACAGATTCCTTGCTAAAACTGCAAGTAATTTAGAAAAACCAGATGGATTACAAATTCTTTATAGCAAAGATATTCCAGAGCGAATTAAACACTTCAAACTTTCTGATCTCACAGGAATAGTAAAAGCAATGGTGTATAGATTTAATAAATCTGGTATTTTATCAATTCCAGAGCTCTACAATATAACTCCAAAGCATATGCGAAAAATTTGGGGAAATGTTCAAGGAGAAAAATTTTGGCATATGTTAAGAGGAGAAGAAATTACTGATATTAAAACAGAAAGAAAGACTATAGGGCATAGTCATGTATTAGAACCCAAATGGAGAAAGATAAAATTAGCAGAAAAAGTTATGTCTCGTTTATTACTTAAAGCAGCCAGCAGACTAAGAAGAATGAATTACTATAGCAGCAGATTATCTCTGAGCATAAAAACAGAAAAAGGACTAAGACTAGAAGATAAAAGCACATTTTATAGAGCATGTGATAATAAAAAACTATTAGAAGAATCAAGAAAAATATGGAAAAATTTAATTAAAAACAAAAAAATTATTAAAATAAAAAAAATTAGTGTAACACTCTATAAGTTAGAAAAAAAAAATGAATTACAACCTAGTTTATTTGAAAATTTTGATAAAAAAATCATTTTAAATACAAATCGCTTTGAAAAAATATCTCAAACTATGGACACTATTAATAGTCGTTTTGGTAGAGACAGTGTAACTTTAGGGGAAATACCTAACAAAATAAAATCTTTCTCTGGAACAAGAATAGCCTTTACTAGAATTCCTGCTAAACAAGAATTTCATGAATAAAACAAACACATTATCATTTACGAAAACGAATCTTAATAGTCTTTTCTTTAACTTTAGTTCTAGGTTTTTGAAAAATTCTAATATTTGGTTTTTTTAATAAAGGGGCTAACAACATACCTGCAAAAAAACCTCCTAAATGGGCAAACCATGCCACTCCAGGTGAACCTGGATTAGAAAGAATAGCACTAATAACCTGCCCCAAAATCCAGAAACCTAATAACAAAACAGCTGGCAACCTCAAAAAAGTTATAAATATTCCTAAAAAAACAAAAGTTCTAATACGAGCACGTGGATAAAAAATTAAATAAGCCCCTAAAACTCCTGATACAGCACCACTAGCACCAATCATCGGAATAGTACTATCTGGAGCCGATAATATTTGGGTAAAGGCTGCAGCTATGCCACATAAAATATAAAATAAAATAAAACGAAAATGGCCTAATGCTCCTTCTATATTATCCCCAAATATCCATAAATAAAGCATATTACCCGCTAAATGCATAAAACCGCCATGCATAAACATAGAAGTAAATAAGGTAAAAATTGGAAGAAAGGGCCCAGGCTGTTGCATCTTTCCAAGAAACGCTCCAGGAGTTAATCCAAAATTTATAATTACTGTATTGTTATCTTGATATCCTAATCCTGCCTGCCAAAACCAAATAAGAATACATCCAATAATAATAGTTATTACTAAATATGGTTTTCCTAATGCAGGATTATCATCATAAATTGGAATCATAAAAAATTATATCTCAATTTAACAAAGGAATTTGAACAATAAAAGCTCCTCTAATATCACCTATTTTATAATCATAAGCTTTATCTTCAGGGTACAATTCATTAATTTTTGTTCGTAAATCTGGGTTTATAGTAGAACCATGGCAAGTTAAACAAACTTTACCCGTAGGAATTGCTTTCATATATCTAAAGAAAGGTTTATTATTATTATCTACATATACTTCCTTATAATCTATAGATTTTATAGACTCTCCTAATTTTTTTCTTTTCTCAAAACGATTTAAAATATCCTTTTCCCACGAAGTAGCTAAGTTACCTTCATTTCTTACCTTTAAACTAGTACGCTTTATAATAATACCCTTAGATGCTGAAATTCTATCTGTTATATCTATAGCAGCAATATTACAATATTCTACTGCTGCAGTTGGCCCTGATTCTTTTAAAACAGCTTTTAAAGATTTTTTTAAATTGATAGCCAACTCTTTAATAGCTTCCTTACTTTCTTTTTCATAAGCTAATATATCATCAGCATATAACAGATTAGTCCAAGCAAAAAAGAGTATTAATAATCTTAATATAAACATTAGGAATCCTTATTAATTTACAAATTAGTTAAAGGATATATTCATTAATAAAAAAATGCATCATTTTATATTTTATTAAAAATAATTGATAAGCTCTAAATTTAATTAAATTTCTATCATGTATCCAATTGACGCAACATGTAAAAAAAGTAAACTAAACAACTTAATTAAAAATACTTTCAGGAGGAAGCTATGGAATATATTCGTTTTGGATCAACTGGGATGAAAGTATCAAAACTATGTTTTGGCACAATGATGTTTGCAATAAAAGAAGGTTGGAGAAACTACGCATTAGGAAAAAACGATGCAAAACCTGTTTTTAAAGAAGCATTAGATGCTGGAATAAATTTTTTTGATACAGCAGATGTTTACTCTAATGGCTCCTGTGAAGAAGTTACTGGAGAGCTTTTAAATGAAATGGCAAATAGAGATGAGATTGTGGTTGCTACAAAAGTTTATAACCCAATGGGAGAAGGACCAAACCAAAAAGGATTATCAAGAAAATATATTTTTAATGCAATAGATGCTTCATTATCTAGGCTTAAAATGGATTATATTGACCTCTATATAATTCACCGTTGGGACTATGATACACCAATAGAAGAAACCATGGAAGCTTTACATGATATAGTAAAATCTGGAAAAGCACGTTACATAGGAGCCTCTAGCATGTTTGCATGGCAACTTGCAAAAGCCCAAGAAGTTGCAAAAAAAAACGGATGGACAAAATTTGTGTCTATGCAAAACCATGTCAATTTGATCTATAGAGAAGAAGAAAGAGAAATGATACCATTATGTATAAATGATAATCTAGCAATTACTCCATGGAGTCCACTTGCAAGAGGTTTTTTAGCAGGGAACCGGCATAAAAAAGGTGGTGGGGAAACAGATAGGTCAAAGAATGATGTTCTTGCCGATGATTACTACTATAATAATAGTGACTTTGAAATATTAGAAACGTTAATAGATATAGCTAAAAAAGAAAACCGTCAGCCTGTAGAAGTAGCATTAGCTTGGTTAATGCAAAAACCAGGAATAACAGCACCAGTTATCGGTCCTGGGAAATTAGAACAATTAAAAACTCTTATAAATTCCCTATCATTAAAACTTTCTAATGAACAAATTATCTCACTAGAAAAACCTTATAAACCTAAAAATATTTCAGGTCATATATAAATTAATATTAATACAATTGAGAGAGAAAAAATGATTGAAAATTTTATAAATATAAAAACGAGAGATGGGTTAATTGATACATTTGAAGTAAAACCGGATGAAGGAGGACCATTTCCCGCTATAATAATTTACATGGACGCACCAGCAATTAGAGAAGAACTAAGAGATATGGCTAGAAGACTGGCTAGCATGGGTTACTGTGTTTTACTACCAAACTTATTCTATAGAGTTGTAAAAGAAGGTTCTTATCCATTTACTTTTGCTAAAATAAGAGAAGATAAAAGTCATTTTTCGGCTATGATAAAAACTATGGATGATACAACTAATGAATTAGTAGTATCAGATACAAAATATATTTTAGATTTTTTAGATAATAATCAAAATGTAAAACATAATGGTTATGGAGCTATAGGGTATTGTATGAGTGGACAATATATAGTTAGCATTTCTGCAACTTATGCAAAAAAAATTGTAGCAGCAGCATCATTTTATGGAGTAAAAATACTAACAGATAAAGAAAATTCTCCTCATTTACATGCCAATAAAATAGAAGCTGATTTATATTTAGCCTTTGCTGAGAAAGATACTTGGATTAATGAGGAAGCTTTAAAAAATATTCAAGAATATTTTGATAATAATACCCAAAATTTCAGAATGGAAGTTTATGAAGGAACAGAACATGGTTTTGCTTTTCCAGATAGACACACTTACAATAAAAATGCCGCGGAAAAGCATTGGTCAAGAATACATAACTTGTTTCAAAAATCTCTAAAAAACAAATAACAACATTAATTACTCTGCATCTGGTTGATTTTTTGGAAGAGCTTTATAAAAAGCATCATGACTTAAGCAAGTCTGATAAATACTATTTATTTTTGGGTATTTAGTCATGTCAACTTCAAATCTTGCATTATTTACCACTTGTGCAAAAAGACAAATATCTACAATAGTAGGAGTATCACCAAAACAATATAAGCCTGATTCTTTATCATTTTGCAAAACATTCTCAAATGGAATAAAAGCTTTATGAACCCACTTCGAAAACCAATTTTTAACTCCTAAACCATCTAAAGCAAGATCATTTTTTAAATAATTAAGCACATGAAGATTGTTCAACGGATGGATTTCTAAAGCTATTCCGTAAGCCATAGAACGCACTTTAGCTCTTTCCAATGCATTAACTGGAATAATAGATGGAGTCGGATATATTTCATCTAAGTATTCTAAAATTGCTAAAGATTGATTTAATATCATTCTCGAAGGAAACTCTATAGCCGGCAATAGACCATAAGGATTAATTTTTAAATATTCTTTAGTTTGATGTTCACCTTTTCTTAAATGAAGAGCTTTATATTCATAATCTATCCCTTTTAAATTTAAAGCAATACGTACTCTAACAGACGTAGAGCTTCTAAAATAATTATAAAGAATTGGTTTATCTAACAATTTTTTCTCCATTTATGAGATAGTTATACTAACTTCTCCGATACCTTCAACTCCTCCAGAGACCTTATCACCTTTAACAATTGGCCCTACACCTTCTGGCGTCCCTGTATAGATAACATCGCCCGGTAATAGAGTCATAGTTTTTGATAAAATAGAAATCATTTCTGGAACAGACCATATTAATTTATCTATATTAGAATCCTGCTTGATTACATCATTAACAGACAACCAAATTCTAGCCTCTTTAGGATGACCTATCTTAGCAACAGGACATAAAGAACTGATTATTGCAGATTTATCAAACCCTTTACCTAACTCCCATGGCCTACCTTTATCTTTAGCAGCTTTTTGTAAATCTCTTCTAGTAAGATCAATTCCGGCACCATAACCCCATATAACATCAATTGTTTCATTAGGCTCTAAATTTTCTGCTATTTTTCCTATAGTAACAACCATTTCCATTTCATAATGAAAATTATTAGTTTGAGGAGGGTAAGGTATAATAGTATTAGCACCCCTATCAGCATTTATAATAGCATCTGTAGGCTTAGCAAAGAAAAACGGAGGTTCTCTAGAAGGATCTCTACCCATTTCTAAAGCATGTGCAACATAATTAGCACCTACACACAATATTCTT
>JAQWRB010000133.1 GCA_029243935.1 Alphaproteobacteria bacterium | reverse complement strand
GCAATTATCTTACTTGATAAAAAAACACTTATCGATAAATAAATAATTAAAAATAAAGGATTATTAAATTTAGACATTTTGTACCTCCCAGTAGCTAATAAGAATAAGGAAAGAGCTTAAACCAAGCTCTAATTTGCCCCCATCTATAGGCTAATCCATTCGGTTCAAAAAGCAAGAATAATATAATAACTAGACCTATTGAAGCTTCCGTTATAAAAGGAATAGCATCTGATATTGATCACATATTATCTATAGATGTTCCTGATAAAGATCTTGTTAACCAGTCCATTATCTCTGGCAACAAAACCATAAAAGCAGCACCCATCATAGATCCTCTAATAGACCCTAGCCCACCAATAATTATCATAGCTAGAAATGAAATAGATAATTGAATATTAAACTCTTCGATAGAAACAAAGTTTAGATAGTGACCATATAATGCACCTCCCATCCCAGCAAAGAAAGAAGATATACCAAATGATAATATCCTATATTTACTGAGGTTAATCCCCATCATTTCAGCAGATAAATAATGATCTCTTACGGCTAAAAATGCTCTTCCGTCTCTAGTTCTCATCAAATTAGCAGCTATTAAAAAGCTTACAATAACCCAAAATAATACGATATAAAAATACTTCTCATCAGTATCGAAAAAAATACCAAATATTTTTAAAGGTTCAGCTGAAGCTCCGTCTACACCACCAGTAAACCACGATGCTCTAGAAAAAAAGTCTTCCATAATAAATTGTGCAGCTAAAGTAGCAATTGCTAGATATAATCCTTTTACTCTTGCAGCAGGAATACCAAAAAGAAGTCCTATAGCTGCTGTTAGACATGCGGCTAAGGGAATAGCAAAAAAAACAGGTACATGGAATTTATTATTTAACCAAGCAGATGCAAAAGCTCCAAATCCAAAAAAAACAGCATGCCCTACAGAAATTTGTCCTGTAAAACCAACTAAAATATTTAATCCTAATGCTGCTATAGCATAAAAACCTATATAGATTAGAAGCGACATTATATAAGAGTCAAAAAATAAAGGACTAAAAATTAAAAAAACTATACCTAATAAAACTAAGAAGAAACTTTTTTTGTCCTGAAATAAAGACATATCACTTTTATAAGATGTTCTAAAATCTCCACAAGGCCTAATATTTTTTAAACTCATTTTAAACTCTTTCTATATCTTTTGTTCCAAAAAAGCCATACGGCTTTAGCATTAAAATTATTATTAATGCATAAAATGGAGCTATTCTAATTAAATTACCAACATTGAAAAACTGTACATCTAGATAATGAGCAAAATGTTCTAAAAGTCCTATTACTAATCCACCTAATATGGCACCTAAAACAGAATCAAGTCCACCTAAAATAACTGCGGGAAACACCTTTATACCCATGAAAGCAATACCAGAAGAAATTCCGTTTACTATTCCAAAAACTACTCCTGCTACTGCTGAGACTAATGCAGATATTCCCCAGGCAGCTGAAAAAACTTGCTTTATTGAAACCCCTAATGATTGAGCCGCTTGCTGATCAAAAGCAGTTGCTCTCATTGCCAATCCCAGTCTAGATACTTTAAAGAATAGGGCAAAACTTATCATAATAAATATACTGATGAGTCCACTCATTAAGTATACGGTTTGTACATTTAAACCAAAAACATTTATAATATTTTTACTAAAAATTTCTGGGAAAGGTTCGGTAAATACTCCAAACATCCAATTCATTATTGCTTGAAAAAAAATAGACAGGCCTATTGTTACCATAATTATGGAAATTATAGGCTCTCCTATTAAAGGCCTTAGTATAACCATTTGTACTAATATTCCAAATAAAGTCATAAATATTAATGTTAATAAAAATGCCATGTAAAATGGCAATGCAAACTTTGCTAAAAGCCACCAGCATGCCCACGCTCCAATTAATAAAAATTCCCCTTGGGCAAAGTTAACTACTTGACTAGATTTATATATTAGCACAAAGGACATTGCAACCACACCGTAGAGTAAGCCAATAATGAATCCATTAACTAGTAATTGCATAAGAAAATCAAGAGCCATTATAATCCTCCATATTTATTGACAAGAATAATTTATAATGATTCTA
>JAQWRB010000132.1 GCA_029243935.1 Alphaproteobacteria bacterium | reverse complement strand
CTTTCTACTACCTCAAGTCTCCAATGATTTTTAGTAATAATTAATAATGACTTTCTAATCTTCTCTAAAATATCGTTATTCTCTTTTAAAACAAAACTGAGCTTTATATAATATGGTTTATATTCAATCACCTGTATGTTGTCGATTAACATCGTATAAAAAGATAATTCTTTGTTATTTTTAATAAAATGCAAAAGACCTTCATATGTTTCAAATGCATTATCACTAATAATATTAATTGATTCTTTTTCTATTAAAATATCATTATTCTCATTACTTAAGTCAGATTTTTTTTTTACTTTTGATTGCTCTATCAAATTTTTAAGATCTGGAAGGTTTGCTGCATAGGTTATTCTTAATAAAATCATTTCCGTTGCTTCCTTAACAGAATAAGTTGATTGAATTTCTGAATAACCTTTAAGTAATAATTGCCAACATTTTGTTGCTGAGGGAATGTTTAAACTTTCAGCACTTTTTTGAGATCTTTTGACTTCAAATTCTGACATATTTTGAGAAACATCTAAACTAGGAACAGCAATAGCTCTAGTAACACTATGACAAACAACCATTAATTCTTCTATTAATAATATTGGATCAGAGCCAGCATTTAATAATGCTTCATAATTATTAATAACTTTTAAAGAATCTCCCTCCATTAAAGAATCAAATAAATCCCATACTTTAGACTTATCTGAAAGTCCTAACATAGTTTTAACGGATTCCTCTTTTATATCATTATTACTAATACTAATTGCCTGGTCTAAAAGACTTAATGCATCTCTTACACTTCCATCACTTGATCTCACAATTAAATTAAGCGACTCTTCATCAATTAAAATTTTCTCCTTTTCTGAAATATTTTTAAGGTGCTTACCTAATACGTTATTAGAAACTCTTCTTAAATCAAATTTTTGACACCTTGATAATACTGTTACGGGAATTTTTCTAATTTCAGTGGTACAAAATATAAACTTAGTATGTTCCGGAGGTTCTTCTAACGTTTTTAGCAATGCATTAAAAGCAGCTGCAGATAACATATGAACGTCATCAATAATATAAATACGATATCTTCCTACAGATGGTTTATATCTAACACCTTCCGTTAATTCCCTCATATCATCTACACCGGTATGCGAAGCAGCATCTATTTCTATAATATCTACATGTCGATCATTTTTTGCTGCTATACATGATTCACACTCTCCACATGGAGCTATAGTTGGCATTTCACTTTTAATACAATTTAAGCCTCTAGAAACTATTCTTGCTGCAGTAGTTTTTCCAACACCTCTAACACCAGTAAATAAAAAAGCATGAGCTACTCTATTCAATTCAAATGCATTACTAAGAATTCTCACCATAGAATCTTGTCCAATTAAATCTTTAAAGGTTCTTGGTCTATATCTCCTAGCTAGAACTCTATATTGATTAGTTACCTTTTTTTTATCAATTTTTGATTGAGAATTATTCAAATCCATGTCTTTCAATTAACAGATATTTTTAAAGAAAGGAGACCAAAATAACCCGTGTACATAATGCTGCGGCTGCTTCTTTTCAGACCTGACCGAATTAACAAAAGACACGTCCATTTTAGTCTCCCAAAACTATTATAAACAAATATTTAATTAGATCCAATAAAGATAATAATTTATTTAGATCAATTGATTATATTGTTATATTTAGTTAAAATAACTTTTTAAAACATAGGATGTTAAATGTCATATAACACATTACTTAATCATAAAGATGTTGATAAGGCTTCTTATTTAAGAGAACAAGATATTTTTAGCCATAAAGATTTTAATATAGATAAAATAAGACTTACCATGATATGGGATAGTAAATTTCCAGTAAATATAATTAATAATGATTATTTAGCTTTATGGATTTCTGGAGAAAAGGCTTATAAATTTATACAAGAATCAAATCCCCTAATATTTTTAGGATTACTAAAAGGGTTATTTTATTTTTCTGTAAATATAGAAAATATTCCTGATAACAAAGATAAATATTATGACCTAAGAACATTGAACCCTTTAATTAATAAGTTTGATTTAACACTTTTAAGCACAGCTCAGGGTATTAATTATTGGCATAAAAAAAATATACATTGTGGTATATGCGGCTTTTTCACAAAAAGTGATGATTATGGCAATTCCAGAATATGTAAAAACAAAGAATGCAAAAATAAAATTTTTCCTAGATTAGACCCTGCTGTTATTATGCTTATTACATACAAAGAAAGTTGCTTACTAGGTAGACAACAAATATGGCCTAAAGGCATGCACTCTACTCTAGCAGGTTTTGTAGAACATGGAGAAACTATTGAACAAGCCGTGGAAAGAGAAGTTTTTGAAGAAACAGGAGTTAGAATTAAAAATATACAATATAGATACTCTCAAGCATGGCCTTTTCCTTCATCACTAATGTTAGGATTTCATGCTGAAGCGATAGATCAAAGCCTTAATATAGATTACTCTGAATTAGAAACAGCTAATTGGTTTAGCAAAGATTTTTTAAGAGCTAGCCCTGAAAATCAAGAATTTAAAATGCCAGGAAAAATCTCTATTGCCCGCAAATTAATTAAAGACTGGTTAGACTAAAACTAACCAGTCTTTCTATTTACATCCCCTTTATAAACACCAAGAATTCTTACTTCTTTTGAAAAAAAGCCTAATTCTTCTAAAGCAAGTTGTACAGAAGAATTTGATGGGTGACCTTCTATATCAATATAAAATTGCGCGGAGGTAAAACTTTCATCTAACATGTAACTTTCTAATTTTAAAATATTAATTCGATTAGTGGCAAACCCTCCTAAAGCTTTATATAATGAGGCAGGTATGTTTCTAAGAGAGAAAATGCAGCTGGTTAATATTAAACCATCAGTTGGATCTGGATCATTTGGTTCAAGACTAAGAACTACGAAGCGTGTAATATTATTTTTTGAATCTTGAATATTGTTAGATAGGATTTTTAAACCATGTATTTTTCCAGCTAGACTAGATGCAATAGCTGCACATTTTATATCATTATTATTTATAATATATGCTGCAGAACCTGCAGTATCTCCCATAGTTATAGGCGACAATCCATGTTTATTTATAAAGTTTCTACATTGAGATAAAGCCTGATTATGGCTAAATACTGAGGCTATATCACTAATATTGGCACCCTCTAAGCCTAAAAGTTGATGATTAACTTTATAAAAGTACTCTTTAACAATATGTAATCTAGAGTCCTTTAATAAATTATGAATATCTGCTACACGTCCTGCTCTAGAATTTTCAATAGGTATCATAGCATACTTAGTTGTGCCATTAATTACTGCATCAAAAGCATCTTCAAAATTCTCACAGGGTACAGTTTGCATTTCTGGAAAAACTTCTGCGCATGCCATTTCAGAATATGCTCCAGATTGACCCTGAAATGCTACATTATTTAACTTACTTTTAGACAATTTAATCATATCTCCTGATTAATTTTTAATTCTTATTATTTCTAACATAGTCACATGCTTTTTTAAAGTCCGCTAAATTATCAACTCCAATAGGAAATTCATCTACTATGCCTACTTTTATATCCATATTAGCTTCCAAAGCTCTTAGTTGTTCTAGACTCTCTCTTAGCTCTAACTCAGAAGCTTTAAGCTTAATAAATTTTTCTAAAGATTCTCTACTATAGGCGTATATTCCTATATGATGATATAATGGCCCATTACCATAAGGAATTGGCGATCTAGAAAAATATAAAGCTTTTCCATATTCATCATTATTGTTTCGAGAAATAACCACTTTTACGACGTTAGAATCCATTATCTCTTCCTCATCTTTAATTTCATTTGCTAATGTAAAAATATCAGAATTGATAGAATGTTTATAATTAACGAGGTTAAATATAGCTTTAGAAGAAATTGTTGGCATATCACCTTGTAAATTAATAATTGTTTCAATATTTTTTTGTGGGTCAATTTTTGTTAACGCTTCATATATCCGATCTGAACCTGAAATATGGTCTGATCTAGTGTGAACAACATTAATACCATAACTATTGGCAGCTTTAGATACACTATCATCGCAGCACGCTATAAGAACATCACCTACTTTAGACTCTTTGGCCTTAAGTGCTACTCTAATTACCATAGGGATTCCTTCCATATCTAAAAGAGGTTTTCCAGGTAATCTTGAGGATTGCATTCTACTAGGTATAATAATTAAAGTTTTTTTCATTATTTAATCTATATTTTTGTTTATATTCTGCTTGATAAATTCATAATAATAACATATTTCAATTCTAGAAGCTGAGCTTCAAAGTATACATATTTAAACAATAAATGAAAGAGCATAATTTAATGTCCAGTTTTGAAATTAATAAGATCATGGGTTCAATATTCTCTGTTATTTTACTCCTTCTAATAATTAAAAATTTAGGTAATATTTTATATATAGAGGAAGATATAAGTCTCCATAGTCAAAATACAGAAGAACATAGCAATATTGTTAATAAAGAAGAGCAAGTTAATGTTAATTCAGAAAATATTATAATTAATATAGAAGAAAGGCTAATAAATGCTGATCTTAATGCAGGAAAATTAAGCGCAAAAAAATGTATTGCCTGTCATTCTTTTGAAAAAAATGGACCTAATAAAATTGGACCTAATTTAAATAAAATATATTTAAG
>JAQWRB010000130.1 GCA_029243935.1 Alphaproteobacteria bacterium | reverse complement strand
CATGCATATAGAGACATTATTCCTAACCCAGTTAGAGATAGCGTTAGAAATTTTCTTCTTAATTTAAAAACACCTCTAAGCGCAATGAATGCTACTTTACAAGGTGATTTTACTAGAGGTATATCCGCAGCAGGTAGATTTGCAATCAATAGTACTGCAGGTGTATTAGGTTTATTTGATGTTGCTAATTATATAGGCCTTGAACCAGTAGATGAAGATGTGGGCCAAACACTTGGTGCATGGGGTATAGAACCAGGACCATATTTAATACTTCCTATTCTAGGACCTTCTTCTACAAGAGATTTAGCTGGCAAAGTCGGAGATTGGTTAATTGACCCATTAGGTCTATACCTAATTAGAGAAGATTATGAAGATTTTTTATTAGCAACAAAAGTTACAAAGGCCTTAGATACTAGAGTCCAATTAGATGGAGTTATTGAGGGCACAAGACAGAATTCATTAGACCCATATGCGATTATGCGAACAATGTATTTACAAAGAAGAGCTAGGCAAATAGCTAATAAAGAATCTGAAGACACTTCTATTTATGATATAGACATTGATGTAATGCTTTTAAACTAATAAAGATATTAGGCAAATATGATTAAAATACTAAAAAATATTTTTATTTATTTATTCATCTTATTTTGTATTTCAAAATATAGTTATGCAATTGATAAAAATGTAGCTGTAAAATATATTGAAAATGTAGGTCAACAGGCTATAAATATTTTAAAAACACCTATAGAAGATTTGCAAACTAGAGAATTATTATTTGAAAAAATGTTAAATAATCATTTTGACAGAAAACTTATTCATAGAGCTGTACTAGGAAAAGCTTCTAAAGGGGCTTCAGAATCAGAACTTATAAGGTTTGGTAAAGCATTTGATAAACATATTGTAAAAGTTTATGCTTCCCAATTAGGAGTCTATTCAAATCAATTATTTATAATTGATAAAGCTTTTAAAAAAGGAAAAAAAGATACTATTGTATCTTCTCATATAGAACATGAAACAGCACCTCCTCTTAGGATAGATTGGAGACTTAGAGATAGAGGTGAAGGAACTAAAATTATAGATATAGCTATAGAAGGTGTAAGCTTATTGGCTACTAAAAGAGCAGACTTTGGAGCCTCAATTAAAAAAGGTGGCTTACATTCTTTAATAATTGATTTAGAAACAAAGAATGCTGAAAATAAATAATTTATCTTGTAATTGGTTTATATTTAATTCTATGCGGCCTATCCGAAGATTCTCCAAGCCTTCTTTTTCTATCTTCCTCATATGACTCATAATTTCCCTGAAACCATTCAACGTGACTAGAACCTTCAAAAGCTAAAATATGTGTAGCTATTCTATCTAAAAAATACCGGTCATGACTAGTTATTAAGGCACAGCCAGAAAATGAGCCTAAAGCTTCTTCAAGTGCTCTTAAAGTATCTACATCTAAATCATTGGTTGGCTCATCTAATAGTAGTACATTTGCACCTGACTTTAACATTTTTGCTAAATGAACCCTATTTCTTTCTCCTCCAGATAATTGTCCAATAATTTTCTGTTGATCTCCGCCCTTAAAATTAAACCATGAAACATATGCTCTACTAGGTACACTTTGTCTTCCAAGGTCAGTCTGTTCAGAGCCTCCACTAATTTCGCTCCATACAGTATTTTTATCATTTAATGAATCTCTATTTTGATCTATGTATCCTAAATTGACACTTTCTCCAACTATTACATTTCCACTATCAGCTTTCTCCTTTCCAGAGATCATATTAAATAGTGTAGTTTTTCCGGCTCCATTAGGCCCTATTATTCCTACTATTGCGCCAGGAGGGATTTTAAATGATAAATTATCAATTAATAACATATCTCCAAAACCCTTATATATATTTTTAATTTCAATAACATTAGCCCCTAACCTTTCTCCAGATGGAATAACAATTTGCTGAGGAGAAGGACCTTTTTCTCTAGCTAAAGATTCGGCCACTAAAACTTCATAAGCATTAACCCTAGCTTGTGATTTAGATTGTCTAGCTTTTGGGTTTTGTCTAACCCAATCCAACTCATTAGCAATAGTTTTTTGTATAGACACATCTTCCCTAGCTTCTTGTTTAAGTCTTTTCTGCTTATGCTCTAACCAATTAGAGTAATTACCTTCAAAGGGAATTAAATTACCTCTATCAATCTCCAAAATCCAACCAGCCACATTATCTAAAAAATATCTATCATGTGTAATAGCAACAACTGTTCCAGAAAAATCTGCTAGAGTTCTTTCTAGCCAAGCTACAGATTCGGCATCTAAATGATTAGTAGGCTCATCTAATAAAAGCATATCTGGCTTAGATAATAGCAGTTGACATAAAGCTACCCTTCTTTTTTCTCCACCTGATAAATCAGATATATTACTTTCAGAGGGGGGACAACGTAAAGCATCCATTGCAATTTCAATATGCCTATCTATATCCCAACCATCTATAGAATCAATTTTTTCTTGAAGATCTGCTTGTTTTGCTAATAAGTCATTCATTTCTTCATCTGTTGTAACTTCACCAAATTTTAAACTGACTTCTTAAAACTCCTTTAAAGTATTTTTTAGATCTGAAATA
>JAQWRB010000098.1 GCA_029243935.1 Alphaproteobacteria bacterium | reverse complement strand
CCTGCCTCCGCTACAAAAAGCTATTTAAGTGTTTCTGCTATTTTATCAGCCGCAGAAGTAAGTGGAGCAGATGCTATACATCCAGGATATGGCTTTCTTTCAGAAAATGCTAGGTTTGCAGAAATTGTTAATGAACAAGGCTTAATATTTATTGGACCAAAACCTGAACATATTTCTGAAATGGGAGATAAAGTTTCAGCTAGAATTGCTATGCAAAAACTAGGTATTCCTCTTGTTCCAGGTTCAGATGGAGCTATAGAAAATATTGTTGAATTAAAAAAAATTGCAAAAAATATTGGATTTCCTGTTTTGATTAAAGCAGCATCTGGTGGTGGTGGAAAAGGTATGAAAGTTGCTAATAATGCTGGAGAGTTAAATGAAGCATGGAACTTAGCTAGATCAGAAGCAATGTCTGGATTTGGTGATGATACAGTATATTTAGAGCGTTATTTAGCAAACCCTAGACACATAGAATTTCAATTATTTGCAGATAGTTTTGGAAATGTAGTTCACTTTGGAGAACGTGATTGTTCTTTACAAAGAAGGCATCAAAAAGTTTTAGAAGAGGCTCCATCACCTGCATTAAATAAAAGTGAAAGAGAAAAAATTAGTAAAATAATAGTTAAAGCGGTAAAAAAATTAGGCTATTTAGGTGCAGGTACATTTGAGATGCTATATGAAAAAGGAGAATTTTTTTTTATTGAGATGAATACAAGGATACAAGTAGAGCACCCTATTACAGAAATGATTTCAGGGTTTGATCTAGTTAAAGAACAAATTAATGTAGCTTCAGGAAAAGAACTTTCTATAAAGCAGAAAGATATTAAGTTCATAGGGCATTCAATAGAATGTAGAATAAATTCTGAACATCCTAAGACATTTGTACCTAATGCTGGAACTATTAATACATATCATGTGCCTGGTGGCATAGGTGTAAGAGTTGATTCTGCTTTATACGCGGGCTATAAAATACCTTCGAATTATGATAGTTTAATTGCTAAACTAATTGTCCATGGTAATACAAGAGAAGAGGCTATTATGAGATTAAAAAGAGCACTTAAAGAGTACATTATTGAGGGAGTTAATACTACATTATCGCTTCATAAGGAAATTATTGAAAACAAAATTTTTGTTGCAGGCAATTATGATATTAGGTGGTTAGAAAATTACTTAAGTAAATATGATAAATAATTTTCAAAATAATTATACTAAAATAGATTATCAAAACGTTCTTGATGCATATAGGCACGGATTATTCCCAATGTCTGAAGATAATAATAGTTCAGATATATTTTGGGTTAAACCAAAAATTAGAGGTATTATTGATCCATGCAAAGTAACTATTAGAAAAAAACTTAAAAGATTATTAAATAAAAATCCTTATATTTTAAAAACAAATACTGATTTTATTGGAGTTATAGAAGGATGTGCTAAACCTACAAAGAATAGAGAAAATACATGGATTAACCCTAGTATAAGAGATGTTTATATAGAATTGCACTATAAAGGCTATGCTCATAGTATAGAATGTTATTCTCATAATGAGTTAGTGGGAGGTTTATATGGTGTTGCGATAGGTGGAATATTTTTTGGTGAAAGTATGTTTAGTAAATCAACAAATGCAAGTAAAATTGCATTATTACATTTAATTGAAAGATTAAAGTTTGGAAATTTTAGTATTCTTGATACTCAATTTATCACTGAGCACCTTAAAACTTTCGGTGCTTATGAAATTGATCAAGAAAGTTTTTTGATTATTTTAAAAAAAGCACTTTTGATAGATGCAAATTTTTTTAGTATAGGACCTCCTGGGGAACTTAATATTAAACTATATCCAAAATCTAATAATTATTAATATTTAATTTATAAACATTTGATTAGTTTTATACTATAGACAGGATGAGAAACCTGAGAAAAACTTATTTTTTTAGATAAAATCCAACCTTTAAATATATATTTATCTTTATTACTTTCTTTAAGATTAATAAAAGCCGCATAATTCTTATTATTGTCTTCATCCACAATGCATTGGCTAGAAGATATATTTACATTTCTAAAGTTTAATACTTTATCCTTATAAATTTCATGAATATACGATTTACCGGATACTTTATCTATTATCTTTAAAATAGTTATTCCTTGGTTATCTGAGTTAGCACTATAAGATAAAAAAATACATATTAAATTAATTATAATAATTTTTAGTATCATATTTAATTTAAAAATTAAACTTTCTCCTTCAAAGATTGAATTATAGTTTCTATAACTTGATTTTCATCAGCACCCATTAAAATAGCATCTTCTATCGCATCATCTGCCATTCTTTTTATTTCAATAATATTTTCATTCAGTAATTTAATCTTTTCACTGCAAGAAATAGCTTCATTATTTGAACCTTTCCATATTTTTGGAAGAATTTTTTTTTCATCTTCCGTCAATATTTTTTACTCCTTTTATTGGAACCCAGGATGAATAGTATTTATTATTATTTTGTAAATTTATGTTGGATTTAAGATATAAATTATCAAGTCCTGTTAAATTAGGCTGATGCTCTATTTGCCATTGATGGCGAAAAGTATTTTTTTTATTAGGAATTTCATCAGAGGTGCTAGTTAGCCAAGATTGCCATTCAGGAGAAACAGATGAAGCATCATTATTTTTATAATATATAACCCACCTTTTTTTATTTTTTTTATTTTTGCTTATATAATAAAAGTTATGGAAACTATCTTTACCAATATTTTTGCCGAATAATTTAGTAGATAATATAGTCCCTAAGTTGTTAAACATTTTTATCCTTTATAATATTACTAGCTATCTTGTAAGCTATTATTAATTATTTGTCTGAGTTTTTTCAAATCTAATGCTCCTGCATATAATTTCCCGTTAATAATAAATGTTGGAGTTCCTCTTATGTTAAGTTTTCTTGCCAAGGATTCATTGTCCTCAATTATTTCTTCTATTTCATCTTTTTGCATATCAATTTTTAATTTCTCTATGTCCATCTCAAGGTTATTAGCAATTGTAAATATCTTATCTTCATTTAAATTACCTTGCATACTCATTAATGCTGAATGAAATGAAAAATATTTACCTTGTTTTTTAGCAGCTAAAGCAGCTTTAGCTGCTATTCTGCTAGATGGGGAAAGAATGGGGTAGTCTCTAAAAGATATTTTTAAATCATATTCGGTCCTTAATAATTCTGCTACTGCATCCAATGATTTTTTACAATAACTACAATTATAATCAAAAAATTCAATTATAATAACTTTGGGAGTATCAGAACCCATATAGGGAATGTTAGGATTATTAGCAAATTGCATAAAATTTTCTTTTAAATAATCTTCATCTAATTTTGAATCTTCCTTCATTTTTTTTCTTAATTTATCAACAGAATCTAAAATAACTTGTGGGTTTTCCATAATGTATTCATACATTATTTTATCTAATTCTTGTTTAGATAGTCTTTCTTCAGAGAAAGAGCATTCCATAAAAATAAAATATGCAAAAATAATTTTAATTAATACAGATATATGTTTTCTGATGTTATAATTCATAATGGTATCCTAGTATTTTTATTTAAAATATCTTAATTGGGCTCTAATTTATTAATTTTTTCGTATGAAAAAAATATTATATCTAATGCTCTTATATCACTAGGATCATTCTTTTTAAAAGAAATTCTTGCTTTTTTTGCAAATTGAATTGCTAAGTTATAATCATTTCTTAAAAAAGATGATTCTGCAGAAGCTAATTGAGCTAAACCAATATTATTATTTCTAGCCTCAGCTATAGACAAGAGTTTCCATGCGGCAATATTTTTTGGCATAATTTGTAAAATATTTTTTAAATTAATTATCGCATCATTATTTTCTTTTTCTTCACCAAATTCTATTTGAGACCTTGATAAAGATAATAATATAATAGGATTATTAGGAAGCATATCTGCAGATTTTTGTAATTCATTTATAGATTTATATATTTCTCCATTTTCAAACAACATTTGTCCTAATAATTCTGGAAAAAACGGGTCATCAATATTATTATTAATTAAATCATTTATTTCTTTAATACCTTTATTTAAATCTGGCATTCTTAGATAAGCAATTGCCCTTGCATACTTTGCGTGAATACCTTTATTACTCTTAGGGTATAATAATAATGTTTTTCCTGGGTTATTCGTAAAAGCAATAATTTTTGCTACAATTCTTTTGTAATTAATATCATCTATTGGAGATTTATAAATATTTTTATTTTTTATTTTTTTGCTTGCTTCAACTATTTCAATGATACGTTCTCGCGAAATAGGATGAGACCTTAGATAAGGATCCTGCCTATTTTCATGAAGTAATTCCTGTTTACCTAAATCATTTAATAAATTAGCAAGGGGAATACATGAACGATTAATAGATTGCATATATTTTAGCGCTGCAGCATCAGCAAACTTTTCATTTTGTCTAGAATTTTTATAAAAATTTCTTTCTGCAATAGATGGTCCTAATGTTACTAATTTACCGAGTCCAGGGGTGCGCAAGCCTACAGCCGAACTTGCAGCCATTAATCCAGCAGTAATAATTGTTGCAATCGTTACAGTATTTTTAGCATCATTAATAGAATTAATAGTCCTATTTAAGTGTCCACCAGCTATATGACCAATTTCATGAGCTAAAACCCCTATTAATGCATCAGCTTCTTTAGCTTTTAATATTAAACCAGTATTAATAAATATATTTTGTCCACCGGCAACAAATGCATTAATACTATTATCATCAACAATATATATATTAACTGCTTTAGAATTTAAGCCTGCAACTTTAAATATAGGTTCAACCCACTTTCTAATAGTTCTCTCTATTTCAGCATCTTGGATTAAATTTAAATTTTGTGCATGAAGTTCATTATTTTGTGATATAATAGTATATAAAAATAATAGAAATATTAGATTAAAATAGAATGTAATGAATTTATAAAACAATACAATTATATTTTTTATCATGAAAACCTATATATAAAATTATTTAAATACGTGTATATATAAATCATATATAAAAATAAGCTATATATATAATTAATTCTTTATAAATAAGCGAAAATAATATGAATACTATAAAATCAAAGAGATCTAATATATCTCCATTCTTAGCGATAGATATGTTGACAAGAGCTAATAAACTCAAATCTAAAGGCAAAGATATTATTCATATGGATGTTGGGGAACCTGGTTTTAATACACCTATGCATATATTAAAATTTGCTAAGACAATTATTGAAGAGAAAAAAGTTGGTTATACAGAAGCTATAGGTATCCCTGAATTAAGAGAAAAAATAGTTGGTCATTATGATTATTATTACGGTGAAAAGGTAAAATCAGAATGTGTAGCAGTTACAGCTGGTGCATCAGGTGCATTTGTTTTAGCATTATTAGCTTTATTTGATCCTGGAGATAAGGTTGCAATAATGACGCCATATTATCCTGCATATATAAATGCATTGAAGGCGTTAAATATAGATATAGTTTATATAGAAGGAGATACTAAAAGTAGTTATCAACCTACTTTAGAAAAATTAAAAAATATTAGTAATAATATTAAAGGTCTCGTAATAGCTTCTCCAGCTAACCCAACAGGAAGTGTAATCAAAAGTGATGTTTTAAAAAAAATAGCAAACTGGGGCAAAGAAAATAATGTAACAATTATATCAGATGAAATTTATCATGGAATAGAATATAGCAAACCATCAGAAACTATTCTTCGATATAATAAAAATGCAATAATAATTAACTCTTTTTCTAAAATTTTCTGTATGACAGGTTGGAGATTAGGATGGCTAATAGCGCCAAAAAATATAATCTCTATTATAGAGAAATTATCTATGTCCTTATTTTTATGTCCTCCTACATTTTCTCAATTAATAGCTGTTAAAGCTTTTGATAATTATAATCTGTTAAATAAAAATGTATTAATTTATAAAAGTAATAGAGACTTGTTAATTAATGCTTTTGAAGATATGGGTTTTTCTAAATATGCTCCACCTGATGGAGCATTTTATTTATACATAGATGTATCAAAAGTTACTAACAACTCAACAGAATTAGCAATAAAATTGTTAAAAGAAGCAGGAGTATCTTCGACTCCTGGCACAGACTTTGATTATAAATCAGGATATAAATTTATAAGGTTTTCTTACGCAGGAAGTAATAAAGAAATCATTGAAGGAGCTAAAAGAATTGATAATTGGATAAAAAGAAAAATTTAAATAATATTACTAATCTTTATTCCACCATCCCTTTTTTGCAGGACCTTTTCTTTTAGTTTTAACTATCTTTATTTTTTCCTTTTTTACTTTAATTTCTATCTTATCTGAAATAGTAGACGTTTTAGTCTTAATTATAGGTTTTTTATTATCTACAACAGAACTAGAAATATTTTTATTTTTATTTATCTTTTTTTTCTCTTTTTTCTTTTTTTCATTACTCACATTTTTAGTAATATTATTATTTTTCTTAGTTGTAATATTTTCTATATCTTTTGTTTCTGTTTTTACTACATCTTTATTTTCTAGTTGCACGACTGGTAGCTTAGTCTTTTTATTTTTAGGATATTTTTTAAATTTATTATTAGCTATGGGTCGCTTAATTTTATTATTCAGATCTTTTTTATTTTTATTAAAATAATTAGCTTTATTATCATTGTTAATTTTATTTATAGACTTAATTTTTTCTAATGGGTCTTCCTCATCATTAAGTTTTGCATCTGGTATTATCGTAATTATAATATTTCTTTTTTCTTCAATACTTGATAATTCTTTCCTTTTATTATTAAGTATATGAATAGCTGTTTTTTCAGGAATATTTATTGATAAAGACTTTTCATTAAAGTTAGTTGCCTGTTCTTCAATTTGGTGTAAGGCTTTTAGAGTCAAAGATTCAAGAGATCTAATTCTTCCATGGCCTAAACAATGATTACAGGTAATAAAGTCTGCCTCATAAATACTTGGTCTTAATCTTTGTCTAGACATTTCTAAAAGGCCAAAAGAAGATATGTTTCCTACTTGTATTTTTGCTCTATCAGTATGAAGTCTTTGCTTTAATATATTTTCAATAATTCTATTATTTTTACTTAATAACATATCAATAAAATCTATTACAATTAAACCTGAAAGATCTCTAAGTCTTAATTGTATAGCTAATTCTTCAGCTGCCTCTTTATTTGTTTGAAGTGCAGTTTCCTCTATATTTCTTTCTTTAGTTGCTTTTCCTGAGTTTACATCTACTGCAACTAAAGCTTCAGTTTGATTAATAACAATATAACCACCACTTTTAAGAGTAGCAATTGGACTATGCATTTTCTCTAGTTTTGTATCAATATTGTATTTTTGTAATAAAGGTGTTTTGTCATTATATTCTAATATAATTTTAGTTTTACTAGGCATTAAGGTTTTCATATAACTTTTTGCTGCTTTAAATGCAGAAACACCTTGTACAAAAATTTCTTCAACTTCAGCAGTATACAAGTCCCTAATACCTCTTTTTATTATATTATTTTCTTCATGTATTAGAGTTGGTGCCACTGATTTTAAGGTATGCGCTTTAATAGATTCCCAAGTTTTGGTTAAAAAATTATAATCTCGTTTAATTTCTACTTTATTCATTTTTGAACCAGCAGTTCTTATGATTACTCCCATATTAGTTGGTATATTCAAGCCTTCTATTATAGATCGTAGTTTTTTGCGATCATTACTATGAGTTATTCTTCTGCTTATACCACCTTTTCTTAGAGTATTAGTCATTAGTACACAATATCTTCCGGCTAAAGATATAAAGGTAGTTAAAGCTGCTCCTTTATTACCTCTCTCTTCTTTTGCAACCTGCACTAGAAGAATTTGGCCTTTTTTTATTACTTCTTGAATTCTATATTTATGATAAAAATTTGATTTTTTAGGTGGATTTATTTTTACAGAATTGTTTGAACTATCAATTTCTGCATCTATTGCATTCTCATCAACATTTTTCTGTTCATCTAACTGAGATGATTCCTCTTTTAAAAGTTCTTCCTTATCAGCAATTGGAATTTGAAAATAATCTGGGTGTATTTCACTGAAAGCCAGAAACCCATGTCTTTCATTACCATAGTCCACAAAAGCTGCTTGAAGAGAAGGTTCAACTCGCGCAATCTTAGCTAAATATAAGTTTCCTCTATTTTGCTTTTTTGTTGTGGTCTCGTGGTCAAAATCTTCTATTTCATTATCATTAGTAACTACTACTCTTGTTTCTTCTAAGTATTCGGCGTCTATTAGCATACGCTTTGTCATTGATCCTATAACTCCAAGCTAATAATAACTTACTTATTAAAATCTTTAATTCATTATTAGCATTAATTAATAATCTGCTCTTATAGATTTGCAGACATATGTTTTTAAAAAAAATATCACAATGAGATTGATGGGTTTTATCTTTCCATATATTCTTCTGGCTTTTTCTATTTTGTATTTGTAAAATCATTATGATGCCCTGTAAGAAAATTCTTTAAAATTCTATTATTACTTTTTATTTTTTAATTATATTTTTATTTACTTCGTTTTATATTTATATTGTATATGTGTATAACAATGTGCACATTTTGTAAAATAGCTTATTAAAATAAATAAATATTTATTTTAAGGTGATCAGATGTTTAATATTTTAAAAATCGTTAAATTGATAATTTTTAACAGTAGTATTTTATTAATTATGTTTTTATCTAATTGTTTATACGCAGAAAATATAGATATATTTGCTTATGAATCAAGTAACAATATACGTCTTATATTTAATAGTAAGAATAGTTTGTTATCAAATGTTTTTATTTTAAAAAACCCACCTAGATTAGTTCTAGATATTAAAAATGTTAATAATATATCTAAAAATAATTCTAATTTTAGATATATTACAAAGATTAGAGCTTCTAAAAAAAATAATACATCTAGATTAGTTTTTGATTTAAACGTAGCTGCAATTCAATTAAATAAAAACAATATTATAAAAAAAAATGGAGCAAATACATTACTAATTGATTTAACAATTGATTCAATTAATTATAATAGTACTAATTTTAACAATAAAATAATTGTTATTGATGCAGGTCATGGAGGGGCAGACCCAGGAGCCATCAGGAGAAATATTAAAGAAAAACATCTTACTTTAATAGCTGCAAAAATTTTAAAGAAAAAGCTTGAAAATAAAAACTTTACAGTTTTCTTAACTAGAAAATCTGATCATTATATAAGATTAAGAAATAGGGTAAAGTTTGCCAGGAAAAAATCTGCAGACCTTTTTATTTCTATACATGCTGATTCTACTAAGAATAAGAGGACTAGTGGTACAAGTATTTATTCTTTATCGGAAAAAGCATCGGATAAATTATCTCAGGCTTTAGCAGATAGAGAAAATAAGTCAGATTTAATTGCGGGCTTGGATTTAGATGTTTTAGATAAAGCAGTGTCAGATATATTAATTGATCTTAGCAGACGTGAAACAAAAAATAGTTCAATAGATTTTGCAGAATTATTTGTGGAAAAATTAAAAAGAAGTGGGTTTAATCTTTTAAGGCGACCTCATAGACAAGCAGGATTTGCAGTACTTAAGGCTCCGGACATTCCTTCTGTATTGATTGAAATGGGTTTTATATCTAATAATAATGATTTAAATAAATTAACTAACCCTGAATTTCAAGATAAATTAATGAATATTATAGCCATGATTATAGAGGAATACTTTAAGCCTATAAATTAATTTATATTATTTGATAATACAAATATTCCTTCAATAGATAACAAATTATTCATATAACTATTTGGTTTGTTAATTTTCTTAATACTATAAGTAGTGTTTCTAAATGCTTCATTAATAGAAATATTTAATGATTCACACATGTTTATAAAGTCTTTTATTGTACATAGATGAATGTTTTGTGTAGAATACCAAGGCTCTGACAATGTTCTAGTAATAGGCATTATTCCAAAAAATAGCATTTGCATTCTATATTTCCAATAGCCAAAATTAGGTATAGAAATAATACACTTCTTGCCTATTCTAAGCATTTCAATTAATACTTCTTTAGGTTTATGTGTGGCTTGGAGAGTATGACTTAAAATTACTACATCAAAGGTATTATCAGGAAAGTTTACCAGATCAATATCCGCGTCACCTTGAATAACAGATAACCCTTTTGAAACAGATTCTTTTACACCTTTTGGACTTATTTCTATTCCTTGTCCGTTAATACTCTTTGTTTTCTCTAAATGATATAGAAGTTCGCCATTTCCACAACCAATATCTAAAACCTTAGCATTATTCATTATGAGAGAAGATATTAATTTTTTATTTAATTGATTTGACATAAATTCAACCTACATTCACTTTTTTCGAGCAGCACCAGAAATAAAACCACTAAGTATTTCATAAAAATCTTTTACTTCTAATAGAAAACTATCGTGACCTTTATCTGATTCCACTTCTATAAAACTTACATCTGCTGCAGTTTTATTTAATGCTTTTACTATAGCTAAACTTTCTGAACTAGGAAAAAGCCAATCACTTGTAAAAGATACTATCATTATTTTGCACTTAGTATTTTTAAATGCTGCGGATAAATCACCGTCATAGGAGTGTGAAAGGTCAAAATAATCCATTGCCCTTGTTATATATAAGTAACTATTAGCATCAAAACGATCAACAAATGATATACCTTGATGTCTTAAATAGCTCTCTACCTGAAAATCTGCGTCAAAACCCCATGACAATACTTTACTTTGCATATCTCTTCCAAATTTTTCTTGAAATGCTCCCTCAGATAAGTAAGTAATATGAGCTATCATTCTAGCAACAGATAAGCCATGCCGTGGTTTTACCTCTTTATTATAGTAATTACCTTGTTGCCAATTAGGGTCATTCATAATGGCCTGCCTGCCTACTTCATGAAAAGCAATGTTTTGTGCAGAGTGTCGATAAGAAGTTGCTATAGGTATGGCAGAATATACTCTCTCTGGATAGCTAGAGGCCCATTCTATGGCTTGCATTCCCCCCATAGACCCTCCTACTACTGAAAATAATTGATCTATTTCTAGACTGTCAATTAATGCAAGCTGTAAGTTTACCATATCTTTGATAGTAAAAATAGGAAATTTCATTCCATATTGAACATTTTCTTGTTCATTTATAGATGAAGGACCGGTTGTTCCCATGCACCCTCCCAAAACATTAGAACAAATGATAAAATACTTATTAGTATCAAATATTTTGTTTGGTCCAACTATACTTTCCCACCAACCATTCCTATTTGTAATAGGGTTTTTTCCAGTAACAAATTGATCGCCTGTTAAAGCATGGCATATTAGTATAGCATTAGATTTTTCTGTATTTAATGCTCCCCAAGTACTATACGCTATGGTTGTTCCTTTTAATGTTTGTCCTCCTTCAAGGCTTAGCTTGATTGGGCCAAATATTTTTTGTATTTTATCTTTAATATTATTAATTTTTTTTCTCTTTATTTTAGTTTCAATATTAAAATATATTATTAACATATTTTAATGAATATATGTTTTAGTAATTGTAATTATTACATGCCAATGGTTTTTTTCATATTAATAATATATATATAATTAATTAATATTTTAAATAATTTTGGAATAAAGTTATGTCCCTTAAAAAACCTATAGATAATAGTTCTAAACCTGAAAGTACACTAGAAAATATTAGAAATACAATAGATAGCATAGATAATAAAATCCATGACTTATTAATTGAGAGGGCGGAGAGAGTTGAACTGGTGGTTGAAGAAAAGAAAAAATTTAACGAAGCTAAATTAATTGTGTATAGACCATCAAGAGAACATGAAATATTAACAAGGGTTATTCAAAGACATAAAGGTGCTTTACCTTTAAAGTCCTTAATTAACATATGGAGAAATTTGATATCTTCATATATTAGTATGCAAGGAGAGCTAATAGTATGTTTTAGTTCTACTTTGGATAAAATAGTTAATAATCATTTTGGTGCAGATATAAGAAAAGAAAAGGTCAGAACGGCTTTAGATGCTTTGCAAAAATTAAATGAGAATAATGTAAATATTACAATTTTGCCTTACCCAAATAAAGATAATCATTGGTGGGTAAATTTTAAGAATTTTGAGAATATTTTTGTAATAGGAAGTATTTCAGAAAATTATAATGGAGTTCCTCAGGCATTAATTTTAGGCAAGCAGAATATAGAATATGCGACTAAAAATATGGTTTTACTTACATCAGAGATTCAATCAAAAGATGTAAAAAAATATTCTTCATTCTTGTTATTAAGGAATTATAATATTGTAGCAGAAAAAATTATAGAAAATGGTAAATCTAAAATTATTTTTTCAACTACAGCTAGTTCTATAGAAGAAATAGACGATAAAATAAAAAGTATAGAAAATAGTAAATTTAACCTTGAAGAAAGTCCAAAAATTATGGGCGCATATGCAGTTTTTAAATAAGGAGTTTAAGGTGGATAATGTTTTTACTTTTAATAGAGTTACATTTGTAGGGTTTGGTTTAATCAATTCTTCTTTAGCGAGAGTTTTTAAATCAAAATCATTAGCTAAAGAAATATGTGCTTACTCTAGAAGAAAAGAAACACTTTTAAAAATTAAAGACTTAAATATAGCTGACTATATATATGACGATGTTAAAAAATCTGTAGAAAATTCTGACTTAATTATACTAGGGGTTCCTGTAGGTGCGATGAGCAGCCTGGTAAAAGAATTTGCAAGCTCACTAAAAAACGGAGCTATAGTTACAGACGTTGGTTCTATTAAAAAAGGTATTTTAGACTCGATAAGCATAGCGTTACCCAATGGTGTCCATTTTGTTCCTGGGCATCCTATTGCAGGAACGGAAAATTCAGGACCTGACTCTGGTTTTGAAGGTCTATTTAAAGGAAGATGGTGTATACTAACTCCAACTGAAAAGACATCTAAGAATGCCATAGAAAAGGTAGAGTTTATTTGGCAACAAGCAGGAATGAAGGTAGCTATAATGGATTCTGAATATCATGATAGAGTCCTTGCTATAACATCACATATTCCTCATCTAGTTGCTTATTCTATAGTAGGAACTGTTACAGATCTAGAAGATCAATTAAAGACTGAGGTTATAAAGTATTCAGCAGGTGGATTTAGAGATTTTACTAGAATTGCAGCCTCTGATCCTGTTATGTGGCGAGATGTTTTTTTAAATAATAGTGATGCAGTTTTAGAAATGTTAGG
>JAQWRB010000097.1 GCA_029243935.1 Alphaproteobacteria bacterium | reverse complement strand
AAATAACCATTTTTTTTAGCTTCCAATGCTAAAGATAATCTATGTGATAAAAAATACCAATCTTCAGAAACTAAATATAATATAGTTTTATGCATATTCTAAAGCAATACTATATATTTTTTATATATGTAATTAATAATTGCAAAATACTCATATAAGGAGGCATTGTTAGAACTTACTGTTCTGATATCTGGCAGAAAAGAATAGATATTTATATCTTTATTAAAATGTTTATTATAACTAACTACTGAAAACCCATGTGTACTAAGCAATAAAGACATTCTTAAAATATGTTTGGGACTAGTTACTAATAATATTTTTTCTTTTTTATATAAAACTGGATTATAAAAAGTTTTTAAGTTGATAACAGTTTCATAGCTATTTTTACTTTTATCTTCATATTTTGTATTTTGATAAGTCACTAATTTCCTTGTTATACTTGTTTCTGAGACCCCTTCAATATTTAGTATGCCGCCAGAAATAATTAAAGGCTTTTTTAATTCTTTTGCTAAAAGCTCCCCTTGAGCAACTCTCTGAACAGTATTTGAAGAAGGATACCATTTTGATTGAATGTCTTTATAAATACCTGCGGTTGGCACCAAAACTGCTAATATATTTTCACCAGTATAAGTATGAGAATTTTTTCTCAATGGATAATCTATTAAACTAGCAAAAATAGGAGTTAGAGTTACATAAAAAAGTATACCTAATATTTTAATATAAAAAGAAATATTCTTTTTCTTCGCAAATACTGAGATGAATATTATTAACCAAAATATAGGTAAAGGGAAATATATAATATTATTTAATGCATCCTTCAATCTATGTTATACCTTTTGATTCTGCCCAATAATAATAAGAAATTAAAGTCCATAATTTCCATGAATTATCCCTTCTGCCTGAAAACAGAGATTTTTTCCATTCATCAACCATAGAATGATTTACAATACCTATTTTATCTAAATTTTTTGGCAAAGAAGCATGATCTAGCATATTCTTTAAATCTTTTTTTAACCAATTTGCTATAGGAACCTCAAAACCTTTTTTAGGAAGATTAGATGACCATTTTGGTAGCCTATTGGAAAACGTTTCCTTTAAAACTTTCTTTCCATTAAAAGCTCCTACCTTATATTTTCCAGGAATAGTAAATGCAAATTCAACTAGATCTTTATCTAGAAATGGAGACCTTACTTCTAAACTATTAGCCATACTCATCCTATCTAATTTTACAAGCATGTCTCCAGTTAAAGATATGTACATATCTCCTAATAATACCGCATTAATATTATCTTTTAAGTTTCCTCTAGAGCTAATAAACATATCTCTGACGTTGGATGGGTTATTTCCCAATAATGATTTTATATCAGTTGCATTAAGTTGTTCAAGCCAATTTATATGTCTAGTAATTTCATCTTCAGAGACATTATTTAAAAACCTTCTTAATTTTCTACAAAACTCACCATATTTTGTATCCTTATTTTCAATTAATAAAGATGTCAAAAAATTTCTAAGAGGATTAGGTAACATCATGCCAATTCTAGCCCATTTTTCTCCTATATACTTTCTATATCCACCAAATACTTCATCACTTCCATCACCAGATAAAACTACAGTTGTATTCTTTGATACTTCTTTTGACAGAGCAAAAAATGGTAAAGCGCTACTATCTGCAAAAGGCTCATCGCTTGCATCAAAAACTTGCGGAACAATATTTAATAAATTTTTAGAAGACATTTCTAAATTATAATGTTTCATACCAAAGTATTCTGCTAATTTTTTTGCAGCTGGCCTCTCTTCATAATAATCGCTAACTCCTTTAAAACCCATTGTATAGCAAGGTAATTTTAAACCTTGTTCGGCTAAAGAGGCTACAATTAAACTAGAATCTATTCCTCCTGACAATAATATACCTATTGGCACATCCGAAATA
>JAQWRB010000092.1 GCA_029243935.1 Alphaproteobacteria bacterium | reverse complement strand
TATTTCTAACGGCGGGATCTCCAATACCATTAGCTAATTTTGTCATATTAATAATTTTGGATGCTATAATGTCATTATTTGCAATTGTATGATGTGAGCATAGAGAACCTATTGTAATTATATTATTACTGAGTTTTATTTCTGATAAAGTATTAATTGCTCTTAAATCTATTAAATCACTTGGTGCAATTAACCTTTGTTTCATTGATGCTAGTAGAGTCATTCCTCCTGCTAAGAATTTAGGCTCTTCACATGAATTATAGATTTTTATTGCCTCATCAATATTGTGGGGAGAATGAAAGTTAAACTGATACATTAAATATCTCCTGATTCACGCATTTTAATCGCTCCTTCTTCTATAGATTTAACTATATTTTGATAGCCAGTACATCTACATAAATTTCCCTCTAAATGCTTTCTAATATTATCTTCGTTTGGTTTATCATTTTGTTTTACAAGAGAAATTCCTGAAATAATCATTCCTGGTGTGCAAAAACCACACTGTAAACCATGGTTATTCCTAAATGCCTCCTGCATAGGATGTAAGACTCCATCTTTTTGTAAATTCTCAATAGTTGTAATTTTTTCTCCGTTTAATTGAGCTACTAAAATTGAACATGCTTTTATAGCTTTATCATTATGCAGTATCATGCATGCACCACATTGACTTGTATCACAACCTATATGACTTCCAGTAAGGTTTAACTCATCTCTTAAAAAATCTATTAAAAGAACATTAGCTTTAATATCTTTTTCAATAATTTCATCATTTATAGTAATTTTTATAGCAATTTCATGCATACATACCTCCCTATTGTACTTTTCTCAAAGATCAATATTTACTATATCTTATTATAAATATTTTACTATGTAAAAAATACTAATATTAACCCAATTATAGCTATTAATAAGAAAACCCAAATCCAATATGGAATTTTTATTTTATTAGTCTCTATATTATTAGCAATACTGTTTTTATTAGTAATGCTTTCAGGGTTCTCTATACTGTTTATATATTCATTAAAGGTTTTAAAAAAATCATCGGCTGTACTCTTAATAATTCCACCTATTAAACGTGAGCCTAATTGAGCTAATTTTCCTCCTACCTGAGCATTTCCTTTATAATGTAATAAAGTATTATTAGAGTTTTCAGTATCTAATAAGGTAATCTTAACACTACCTTTTGCAAAACCTGCGGCTCCACCTTTTCCCTGCCCTGTAATTATATAGCTATTAGGAGGCTCTAATTCCGTTAACAACACTGATCCATTAAATATTGCAGAAACAGGACCTACTTTTGCTTTTACTTTTGCTTTAAATTCAGTATCTGAAACTTTATCTAATGTTTCACAGCCTTTTATAGAGTTCTTTAAAGTCTCTGGATTATTAAGATGTTCCCATACTTTCAATCTTTTTGCGGGAATTAAATATTCACCTTTTAAATCCATATTTAACTATTGCCCGTTAGCTTTTAAATAAGCTATGATATTTTCCCTATCTGCCTCTTTTTTCAGACCAGGAAAGATCATTTTTGTTTTTCTTACTAAATCTTTAGGTTTTTTTAACCATATGTCTAAATTCTCATCATTCCAATTACCAGCTTCTCCGGCATAAGCTACCATACCTTTTGAATATTTATATCCTTCTTTTGCTGCAATTGGAGAACCAACAATATTCCATAAATTAGGTCCTAATTTATTTTTACCACCCTCATCTATTCCATGACAAGCTTTACATTTGTTAAACACTTTTTTTCCTGCTGCTGCATCTCCAGCTTGGGCAGAATGGACATAAGATAATAAAAATATTACTGAAATAGATTTGATGAAAAATTTAAGCATTTGATGTACCTCCATGAAAACATTATTAAAAACAATTTAACTATATTTGAATCTTATTCAATATAAAATTTTGATTTATTCACATTCTTGTGAACATTTTATGGTAGGTAAACCTCGGTTTATCCAACCAGTAGAATCATTATAGCCAACCATACCTTCTGCAATGTTACTTATATTGATATAACCTTGATCTTTTAACATTGCAACAGTGGCACTAGACCTTCCTCCTGAATGACATATAATTGCTGCTTCTATACTTTTATCATTACCTAAAACTTCTAATATCTCAGCAATATATTCTTTTCTAAGAGTTCTAGCAGCAGTATACATTTGGATTAGTTTTGCATTTTGTATTATTCCAGTTTCTTTCCATTCTAATTTGCTTCTAACATCTATAATTAATAAATTATTTTTTATTTCTGCGGCCGCTTGCATAGGGCTAATATCTTTAGCACATATGTTTGCTATAGATATAAAAAATATATAAAGGACTATAAAAATTTTCTTAAACATATCTAATCCAATAATTTTGTTGGAAGCCATAATACTAATTCTGGAAAAACAATAATGAGTATTAGGCCTATTAATTGTAATATTACGAAAGGAATAATTCCTTTATAAATCATTTGGATTTTAATAGATGGTGGTGCTACACCTTTTAGGTAGAACAATGCAAAACCAAATGGAGGCGTTAAAAAAGAGGTTTGCAAATTTACAGCTATTAAAACGGCAACCCATGGAATAACCATTGTAGGGTCTAGATGGTTTCCAAAATCTAAGGTAGCTAATATAGGAGCAAAAAGAGGTAAAACAATAAGAGTTATTTCTACCCAGTCAAAGAAGAATCCTAATAAAAATACCATACCCATCATGAAAAATAATATACCCCATGATCCTAGGCCCATACTATCAACAAAATGGTGAATTAAATCATCGCCTCCTAGAGATCTAAAGACATAAGAGAATGCAGTTGCACCTATGAATATTCCAAATATCATAGCACAAGTCAAAGCTGATCTTTCCGTTACACTTTTAATCACTGCTTTAGTTAAACGTTTATTAAACAATGCTAAAATAATAGAACCTAAAGCGCCAACTGCTGCAGCTTCTGTAGGAGTTGCAATTCCTGCAAATATTGAGCCAAGTACACACATTATGAGAAATATTGGAGGTATAAAAGATTTAAAAATCATTATCCAAAGTTCTGATTTAGTTTTTGGTCCTAAACCATCTGGAAGAGGAGGTGCTAATTTAGGATTAAATTTAGTTCTTAAGTATATATATACTGTATAAATAAAGGCTAATAAAAAACCGGGAATAACTGCAGCTAAAAATAAAGTTCCAACAGAAATAGATAAAAGATCTGCCATTATTACAAGCATTATAGAAGGAGGGATTAGAATTCCTAAAGTCCCTGATGCTGCTATTGTTCCAGTTGCTAAAGAAGGGTCATAATTTCTATCTAGCATTACTGGAAGTGCTAGAAGCGTCATCATAACAACCGATGCTCCAATAATCCCAGTTGTGGCTGCCATAATAGTTCCCATTATTGTTACAGATAAGGCTAATCCGCCAGGAACCTTTCTTAATAAGACTTGAAGACAATATAAAAGGTCATTTGCAACGCCACTTCTTTCTAACATGGTTCCCATAAATATAAACATCGGGACAGCTACTAGAATTAAATTTTCACAAACTCCTCCCCATATTCTACTAATAATATTAAAAAACTCTATAAAACTGAATACATCAAAAGCCATACCTAAAAAACCATATCCTAAACCAACTCCGCCTAGAACAAAAGCTACAGGAAAACCACTAAATAATAATATTGCTAAAGTAAAAAACATGAATATAGGTAATAATGTAACAAAATCTATGGTCATTATTTATTCTCCTCAGCTTGTACACTTTTAACAAGCTCTTCCGTAGCATTTGATAGCTCTGGAGACATTGCTTGAGAAGTATCTATTAATATTTGGTTGTTACTTTTTAATCCGATTAAATAGGATATATTTCTCAATAGCACACTAATACCTGCAAGCCATAAAAAAGCCATGCCCATGGGTACAAATGCTTTAATAACCCATCTATGTGACAAGCCTGTAAGAGCAGAAGAAACTTCTTGCAATCCATATGAACGAGAAACAAAATCTATTCCGAACCAAACTATTAAACCTGTATAAGGAAGTATAAATATTATAACACCGATTACTTCCAATATTGCTTTTAATTTTGTAGAAAATCCCTCTCTTATTACCTCTATCCTTACGTGAGAATTTTTTAAATATGCATAACCTAGGGCTAATAAAAATAAGGCAGCATGTAAATGCCATTCCATTTCTTGAAGTTTTGTAGAACCTAATACAAAAAACTTTCTTGAGATTATATCGAACATAATTATACCTATTAATGGTAAAGATAACCAAGCACCTAGCTTACCTATAGCTTCCAATATATTTTCTAACTTAGAACTTATCTTCAATAATGTTTTAGCTAAGCCATTATCTAAGTTTTGATATGATATATTCATTTCTCCTCCTAATTAACCCTACAAAATATTTGTATTAAAATAATAATAAATTTATTGTGTAATGTGCGAACGCTTTTGTTAAACTGTTCTATCGAAGATATCAAATGTTTGAAAGTTTTTTCTTAAAATATTTTTTGAATCAACTTGTAACCATTTATCAATTATTGTTGCATAAACGCTTCTAAAATCAGTAGTATATTTTAAATTATCACCATCATCTAATCCGTTTACTAGGTCTGGAATTTTACCATAATGTCCGCCTTTTACAGAAGATCCAATTATAAACATAGGACCTGCAGCGCCATGGTCAGTCCCAAGACTTGTATTTTCTGGAACTCTTCTTCCAAACTCAGTCATGACTAATAACACCACATCTTCAGATTTTCCCATTCTATCCAAATCAGTCATAAACCCTCTAATTGCATCTGAGGCATATGTAAGGAGTCTTTTATGTAAATTAGGTTGATGAACATGTGTATCAAATGCATTATCTCTAAAGGATGTGTAGTAAAGTCTTGCAGGAACATTGGCTTCAATTAATGCCGCTATTTTATTTAAATCTACGGGAGCCAAACCATAATCTACTTGACGAGTATAATTTGACCAAGCTTCACTAATAATACTTGAAGATTCTTTTGCACTATTAGCTATTTCATTTAAAAATTTTTGCGCAGAATTATTATTTACCTCATCTTTATCATAGATGACTGATTCTAAAATAGGTTTTTGTTCATGAAACCCTTCTCTTTGAAATCTTAGAGGATGATCAAAAACAATTGGTATATGTTTTTGAGATCTTACTGCTAAAGATTGAGTTTTATCAACATTAATTAAAAAATTTTTATAGGAAGCAGGAGCCATATTATCAGCTAATCTTCCTAACCAACCAAATTCTTCTCCACTATTAGGGGCAGCCGTATGCATATAAGCCATAGATGTAAAATGAGAAAAAGATGGATTGTCATATCCGCATCCATGAATAATTGCCATGTTGCCTTCTTTATACAGGGACTCAAGACCAGTTATTCCTGGATTAAATCCAAAATAATTATCAATTTTTAAAAGGTCTTTTTCTTTTATACCTATACTAGGTCTATATTTATAATAGTTGTCATCACCATATGGAACAATAGTATTTAAACCATCATTTCCTCCTGATAGTTCTAGCACAACTAGTGTCTTTCCATTTAATGCATCATTAGCATGGGAATATTTCATTGGAAATAAAGAACTTAAAGATGCAGCTGTAGCAGTCTTTAAGAAAGACCTTCTTTTAATATAATTTTTCATTATTTTATCCTAACTGATATTCGGGTTGACTCATAATTAAATGAACGACCAATCTTAAAGAGTCTTCTAAATAACTCTCAGCATTTTTAATATTACTTGTTCCTAAATTTTCTTCTAAAAATCTAATTAGCATTTTACGTTTATCATTATCAATATTCACGGTTAAAAATCTATTTATTAAATAGTCAACTGCATCATCTGTAGAGTGAGCACCACTTTCAATAACTATTTTAGTAAAATTTATTTCTGCAGCAAACCTTGGTATTGGTTTTACTTTAGATACAGCCATTTGCCAACCTCTGTAAGAAGCATATCTAGTATTAAAATCCTCATCTCTATCCGACATCATATTACTTTCTGCCATCATCATGGATTCTCCTCCATTACTAGATTTCGTAGCACTAGTAATATCAGCACCTTTTTTTATAGCATTATGCATAACTATAATTTTTGGATCAGGAGCATGAAAATCTTCACCTATAAAATCTATATCTGGATATAAAAAACTTCTTGCAAAATTACCACGCTCCATTAGTAAAGCTGGAGTTATCCAACTTCTTCCTCCAGCCCATCCTGCAACCGTCGGTGGCCAAAATAAAGTTTGGCCCATAGCTGCTGTAGATTGATTGAAATCTGGTATACCTGGAGTATTATTTAATCCTAATTTTTTATATGTAGATATTACTAGTTCAACTGGTGATTTAATATGAGAACCCATATTTCTTTGACTATAAAAATCTTTTGATAAAAAGATTGCTTTTAGTAATGGCTTAAGTTCATAATTATTAGATTTTAAAATTTCTGCATATTGGTTAATTATATCAATGTCTATATATTCATTAACAAACTCTTTATATATTTTTTTTACTATAAATTTTGCTGCGGCATCGTGAGAAAGTAGTATATCAATGACTTCTTCGCCCGTAAAATTACCTGTATGTCCTAAAATTGTTTTTTTATTTGAATCATGTTTATCTTTATTTACTATGAACTCTAGATCATTTGTATCCCATCCTGTAAAGGCTCTTGCAGCTTCTCTAATATCTTTTTCTTCATAATTCCCAACCCCTAAAGTAAAAAGCTCCATAATTTCTCTAGCAAAATTTTCATTTGGTGCTCCTTTAACATTTTGTCCAGCATCTAAAAAATATAACATTGCTGGATCTTTAGCAGTTGCAACTAATAAGCTTTTAAAATTACCAGTGGCATGTAGTCTAAAAGTTTTATTTTGAAGTAATAATTTTCTGTAATCACGGATTTTACTTTCATTGTTTGCAAAATGATTATGCCAAAAAAGAGTCATTTTTTCTTCTAGGGGCCTTGGAGAATTTAACATTCTATTTGCCCACCAATAAGAAACTCTTTGCGTTTCAAGTTTACTAGCTCTTAACCAAAAGAAAAATTTATTGACAATAGGTTGCATTTTTCTATTACCTGATTTTTTCACTTTTATTCCTAGTGCTTCTCCATTCTCTTTAGCAAGCTTAGTTGTGGCAGGTCTGCTAGGAGGAAAATTTACTAAACCAGGATCGTGTATATCTGATTCATTAAAGTCAGGCATATGGCTTGTAGAAATATTTTCATAGTAAACTATATATTCAACAGCTTTTTTAGGCCCAAGTTTATAAATAAATAATATTTCTTCAGGGGTTCCTCCAAACCCAGCTCTTCCTAATAAATGTTCTGCTTTAGATATTGTCCAATCTTCACTTAATATAGGACTAATATTACTTTCCCAATTACTAGTTTCTTTTGATATAACTTTTAAGGATAAAAAAGAAGATAATACTAATATTAATATTATCCCTTTTACAATATTTTTTAACATTATACTCCCCTATTTTATAAAGTTAAATATATCATAATTTTTTAATTATATAAAATAAAATATATTTATTAATAATTTATTTAGGTTATAAGGCTCTATGCTAAAAAAGAAAAATCAATTTTTTTATATAATGTTAGTTCTATGCGCTGGTTATACTGTAAGTCAGTTTTTAAGAACATCCATTGGAGTTTTGTCTCCTAACTTAATGATAGGGTTCAATATTAACCCTAATGATATGGGGTTATTAGGTGGGGTTTTTTTTCTATCTTTTGCAGTCATTCAGATACCAGCTGGTATTTTAATTGATCGTTACGGTCCTCGTATGGTCATGACAATTACAATCTTTTTTGCTGTAATTGGTTCCATATTATTCGCTTTATCCAATTCGTTTAATGATCTTTTAATAGGAAGAATATTAATGGGCTTAGGTTGCTCAATATGTTTAATGGGTTCTTTAGTTTTGATTACTAGATGGGCAGATAGAAATAGTTTTTCAAAATTAGCAGGAATAATTTTGGCTATAGGAGGTTTAGGTGGTTTATTAGCAACTACCCCTTTATCTTTTTTATCTGAGTTATATGGCTGGAAACTTTCTTTTTGGATAGCTTCAGCAATTACTTTTATAGTAATGATTTTATATTACACTGTTTTAAAAGATACAAGAGAAGGAATGAGTTTAAATCTTGATAAGAAGGCTATTTCTTTAAAAAATACATTAGTTATATTTAAAGAGAAAAACTTTAAATATATGATTCCTATGTCTTTAATGAGTTATTCTTCATTAGTAGTAATATTAGGGTTATGGGGTGCTCCTTATTTAAAGGATAGTCATGGACTAAATAATATTGAAAGAGGGCAAATATTAATGTTAATGGCTATAAGTTGGAATATAGGGTCATTTTTTTTTGGAAGACTAAGTAGTGTTTTTGGAAATTACAAGAGAGTTGTAATATTTGGATCTTCAGGGGTAATAATATTATTAATAATTCTTTCTTTTATTTCTAATACGGAAAGTATTTATTTATATATATTATTTTGTTCCCTAGGTTTTTTTGGTGCTTTTAGCGTTGCATTAATTTCTCATTATCAAGTTTTATTTGATAAAGAATATATGGGAAGAGCCTTATCTACTGCAAATTTTTTTAATTTTGGAGGTGTATTTTTAATTCAGTGGTTTTCCGGAAAAATAATTCATTTAATGGGCGGAAATTCTTCTGGAGCCCCAATAGAAGCATATAGAATTGCATTTTTATTTGTAGCTATATTATTATTTATTTCATTAATCATATATTTACTATCTAATGAAAATAAAAAACGTTTTTAATTTTTACTTTTTGAATATATAATTTGATATTACGGAGGGATAAACATGGAAAAAATTAAATGTCGCGCAGCAATTTTGTTTGATATGGGGTTATCTAGACCTTTTGCAACAAGTAAACCAGTTAGAGTTGAAAAAATTGAACTAGATCCTCCTGGGTTTGGAGAAGTTTTAGTTAAAGTTTCTGCCGCTGGTTTATGTCACTCAGATTTGTCAGTTGTTAATGGAAATAGGCCTAGAGCCATGCCAATGGTTTTGGGTCATGAAGGGTCAGGAATAATTGAGACATTAGGTAATGGTGTAGAAAATTTTAAAGTTGGAGATCATGTTGTTTTTGTTTTTGTTCCATCGTGTGGAAATTGTATTCCCTGTAAGGAAGGTAGGCCAGCTTTGTGTGAGCCAGGACTAGCTGCAGGAGGTGCTGGAACACTTTTATCTGGAGAGAAAAGAATACGTTTAAATGGTGATCTAATTAATCATCAGGTGGGGGTTTCTTGTTTTGCTGAGTACACTGTTGTTTCTTGTAAATCGTTAGTAAAAGTAGAAAAGAACTTACCTTTAGATGAAGCGGCTTTATTTGGTTGTGCTGTTATTACTGGAGCTGGTGCAGTATTTAATACTGCTAATATAAGAGTTGGTTCTACCGTTGCCGTTGTTGGATTGGGAGGCACTGGTCTCGCCGCATTAATGGGGGCAAAAGCAGCAGGAGCATCAAAAATTATTGGTATAGATTTGTTAAAAGAAAAATTAGATATAGCAAAGCAATTAGGAGCAGATGAAGTTTATCAAGCAGATGATCCTAATATACTAGAAAATTTGCAAAAATTTACTAAAGGTGGAGTTAATTATTCTTTTGAATGTGTAGGCTCAGAAAAAGCAATGGAACTAGCTTATAAAATTTTAAAAAGAGGAGGAACAGCAGTTTCTTCTGGTTTATCTCATCCTGATAAAAATTTTTCTATACAGCATGTGGATTTAGTTGCAGGGGAAAAGGTTATTAAAGGCTCTTTCTTGGGAAGTTGTGTTCCAGATAGAGATATTCCTGCCTATATAGAGCTTTATAAGTCTGGAAGGTTGCCTGTAGACAGATTAATGAGTGATCATATATCTTTAGATGAAGTAAATGAAGGGTTTGATAAGCTTTCAGATGGAAGTACAGTAAGGCAAATTATATCATTTAACTAAGGGTTAGAATTTATGAAAGATAATGAGTTAAAAGCACGACAAGACCTTGCTGCAGCATATAGATTAGCAGATCGTTTTGGCTTTTCGGAGGGTATAGATAACCATTTAACACTAGCTTTGCCTGAGGAGAATGATAAATATTTATTAATTCCTTATGGTATGCACTGGTCTGAGGTAACAGCATCATCTTTATTAGTTGTAGATGGTGATGGCAATAAAATTTCTGGTGATGGTTACGCTGAGCCAACTGCTTTTTTAATTCATGGTGCCGTCCATAAAGCTAGTAAAAAAAATAAATGTGTAATGCATACCCATATGGAATCAGCTTTAGCAATAACTATGCAGAATAAAGGTAGATTGTTAATGGCTGACCAAAATGCCTGTCGTTTTTATAATAATATTAATTATTTGGATGAATATGAAGGACTAGTCTTAGATAAACATACTGCCAGTTCTATTGGTAACGCTATGATAGAAGTAGATATATTATTTTTAGCAAATCATGGAATTATAGTTACTGGTAATAATATTTATGACGCTTGGGAATCTTTATATTATTTAGAAAGAGCATGTAGAGCGCAAATTGTATCAATGTCTATGGGGAATAATTTAAAAATAATTAATAGTCAGATAGCAAAGAAAGTTTCTGACCAGATAAGAGAGGAGGCTAAGACAGAATCAGCTAATTCTTATAGGCATTTTGAAGCATTAAAAAGAGTATTAATAAATAATGGTGGTGAGAACTATTTAGAGTAATTATTTTGATTTAGTTTTAGTTTTAGTTTTTAATGGCAATGAAGAAAAGGGGTAAGGTTTTTGGTCAGTTTTGTATGATATATAATCAAATATTTGTAATAAATAAGCTACTATTTGGTTTGAAAGGCTTACTAATCTTGCGTTAGGTATGCCTTCAAACAACTGAAACCCAAACTGAATAACAGATAAAGCTAATATTGGCCATATTAGTATATATGCTATAACTCCAAAGGCAACCATGTATGGAAGTCTGAGTAGTGCAGGATTAAAATTAGGTTTACTACTATTAAATTTTTTAAGTTTTTTTATCAATATTTTTCCAATATGAAATTTATTATATTACATCAATTAGTTATTGGTCAAATATACATTTGTAAAAGAATATAATTTAAATTATTTCTTGTTTTCATATATTTTTTGTGTAAGCCTTAATTTTACATATAATTATAATTTATAATTTTATTTTATTTTATTATTTCTTGGGAGGAAAAAATGACAAATAAAGTAAGTAGAAGAACCTTTATACAGGGTTCTGCGACCGTTGGTGTGGCAGCTGCTGGAGCAGGTGCTATATTAACAAATACAGAAGAAGCTTGGGCTCTTAGTACAGAAGTTCTTTCTGGTGATACAGCTCTTTCAATATTAATAATGGCTCGACATCTTTACCCGCATGATTTCTTAGGAGATCAGTATTATGCTGAAGTTGTGATAAATTTAGATGAGCAAGCTAAATCAGATTCTTCCTTAGCTGAAAAGCTGGAAAATGGAGTTAAAGATTTAGGTCAAATTATTGCAGCAGACCGTACTTATAATGTTGCATTTAAAGATCAATCATCAGGATTACAACTTAAAAACCTAAAAAGAATTGATGGAAGTGATTTTTTTGAAACTGTTAAAGGAGCCACAATGGCCGGCCTTTATGGGAATCCAAGAGTAGCAGCGTTTTTTGGATGGGAAGGTTCTTCTGTTGAACATGGCGGATACATCAATCGTGGATTTGATGATATTGGTTGGCTACCTAATAAGGGAGGAAGATAATGGCTAAAACTTTTGATAAAAATGATGACTCAGTAGTAGTAATTATTGGATCTGGTGCTGGCGGAGGAGTACTAGGCAATGAATTAGCACAAAAAGGTGTTAATGTTGTGTGTCTAGAAGCTGGACCAAGATTTACTTTAGATGATATCGAGAATGATTGGAATACAATGTTTGGTAGACTCAGTTGGCTTGATTCTCGAAAAGGTACTGGTGATCTAGTAGCGGGCTTGCCTCTTTGGGTTTGTAAAACCGTTGGTGGAACTACTGTTCACTGGGCTGGAGCAAGCTTACGTTTCATGGAGCATGAGTTTAAAGCAAAATCTGCCTATGGAAACATAGAAGGTGCGAACTTATTAGATTGGCCCATTGATTTATATGAAATGGAACGTTTTTATTCCATGGCTGAAGATAAAATGGGTACAACTGGTACGCATGGAATTCCAAGGTTACCAGGAAATAATAACTTCCAAGTTATGGAATATGGAGCAAAAGCTTTGGGTTATAAAGATGTTCATACCGGTAATATGTCTATTAATTCTGAGCCTCGTGATGGAAGACCAGGATGTCATCAAATTGGTTTTTGTATGGCAGGATGTGCAATTGGAGCTAAGTGGTCTACTTTGTATACTGAAATTCCAAGGGCAGAAGCGACTGGTCATTATGAAATAAGACCTCAATCTATGGTCTTAAAAATTAATCATAATAAAGAAGGTAAAGCGACTGGTGTGGTGTATGCTGATGCTGATGGAAATACTCATGAGCAAAAAGCTCGAGTTGTTGCTATTGCAGGCAATTCTGTTGAAACACCTAGATTGTTATTAAATTCAGAATCTAGCATGTTTTCTGATGGAATGGCTAATTCTTCAGGACAAGTGGGTCAAAACTTTATGAGACATATGACTGGCACGGTTTATGGAACTATGCCTGGTGCAGTTCATTGGGATCGTGGAACTCAAATGGCTGGTATTGTTATGGATGAGGTTAAGAATGATCCTAATCGTGGCTTTGCTGGAGGATATTATATGCAAACTTTACCAGGGTTTGGCCTTGGATGGTATGCAGGTAATGTTGGCAATATGTCTGCTGATGCTCCTGGCAAATGGGGAAGAAATTATACTAGAGATGTCGTAGAAAATTATAAAAATATGGCAGGTATGTGGTTAGTTGGTGAAGATATGCCTCAAGAGAAAAATGGGGTAAAACTTCATGGATCTGAAAAGGATTCATATGGACTTCCAGTGCCAGTAGTTAATTTCGAAGATCATGCTAATGATGTAGCTATGAGAAACCATGCCTATAAAGCAGGTAGTGCAGTATATCAAGCAGGTGGATCTCAAAAGCAATATCAATTATCTCCATTCCCAAGTACTCATAACATGGGAACTTGTAGAATGAGTGCAAATGCTAAGGATGGTGTATGTTCATCAACTGGAGCAACGCATGATATTCCTAATTTGTTTATTTCAGATGGAAGTCAATTTACAACTGGCGCAGCATGTAACCCTACATTAACTATTGTTGCATTAGCAATTAGGCAAGCTGAAAATATGACAAAATTATTAAGTCAAAATTCTATTTAATAATTTAAACTATAACTTAATTAAGGGCGCTACTAAATTTATTTAGCGCCTTTTTTTATATTATCTTTTTGATAAAAAGTAGTTTTAATATAATATATTAAAGATATTTATTAAATTATATAGGATGTTTAAGTATGCTTAAGGCTAGGCGATCTGATAGACCTCCAGCGGCAGCAAAAAAACCGATTAATAAAAAAAGTAATACTATAAATAATTCTAATAATTCAAAAGTAGGATTAATAAAAAAGTACGTAATATATATACTTTTATCTTTAATAATACTTTTTATTGGTTTTACTTTACTTGCACCAATGTTAGTTAATTTAAAGGTTTGGAAGCCTGAAATAATAGCTATGTTAGAATCAGAAACTGGAAAAGTAGCTGAAATAGAAGGAGACATAGAATTAAGTATTTATCCTTCTCCAAAAATTAAAATTTATGGTATTAGCCTAAAAGACAAAAAATTAGGAATCACAAAGAATTTTTTTAACTCAAATAGTGTGGTAGCAAAATTATCTTTATGGCCTTTATTTAAGGGTAGTATAGTCATAGAAAAAATTGTTTTTGAAGATCTAGTAATTAACTTAGAAAATTATTCTAAAGAAGACCCAAACTGGGTATTTAATAAAAATAAAAAAGAAAATAATATAGAATTAGAAGGCAATGATTTTAATAATGCTTTTTCAAAATATAATCATATCAAATACCCTAATATTAAAATAAATGAATATACAATAACTAAGGGAACTATTGTTTATAATGATAATTATAAAATAAATCTAAAAGATGTTGTTATTACAAATAATAATAATGCAGATATAATAAAGGGTTCGATAAATATTAATGAAATAAAATTTTCTCTAAACTCCTCTTTCATAAAAAACAATGATATTGAGAAGTCGTGGAAGTCATCATTTTCTTTAATTAATAAAGATATAAAAATTATAGCAAATGGTAATATTAATTATAATAACTATTATCCAAGTATAGAAAGTAACTTAGAGATAAGCTCAAATAATATAGAAAACTTATCTAAAAACTATAAATATTTAAATTTATTAAATAAAAACTTAAAACTTAATAGCGAATTATCATTAAGTTTTAAAAATAACAATTTGTTTTATTCTATATATAACTTATCAATTAATTCTGGCCCATTCATATTAACTGGCGCTGTCTCAGGAAATAATGGAGAGTTACCAAATATTGATATGGTTCTTTCTTCAAACAATATTAATTTAGACTTGTTAAGAGGCAATATAAATAAATTTAATGATTTACCTTTGAAAGATGAAGAGAAAGGATTGATCGCTATTCATGACTATTTGACTTCATATCAAGGAACTTTGTTATTATCAGTAGGAACCTCTAAATTTTTAGATTATCCAATTAGAAATTTAGTTATTGATCTTAAAAAAGATAATAAAAATTATATTTTAAATAAGGCGGAAGCTACTTTTCCAGGCAATACTAATATTAGTTTTAAAGGAAATATTAAAAATAATTTTAGTATTTTTGAAGGTGGAACAGTTATAAAAAGTGACAATATACGAGATTTTTGTAAATGGCTTTCTCTAGATTTACATACTATTTCAGATTCTAGATTAAGAAAAACTATGGTTAATAGTAATGTTGTTTTTAGAGAGGGTGGTGCGACATTTGTAGGTATCAATGGTCAAATTGACGCAAGTACAATCTCAGGAGAAGTTAGATTAAGATATAAAGATTTAAATAGTTTATTTGCTAATATAAAAATTGATAAAATAAATTTAGATGCATACGTAGGGGATAATCCTGATAAAGAAGGCATAAAATATAAAAATGATTTAAATTTTTTTACGTTTAATGATTTAAATGTTGATATTGATATTGGACAGCTTCTTTTTTATAAAAATCAATATAACAACATTAAATTTATGGGTTTATATAAAAATAAGATACTCCAAATAGATAAGTTAAATATTTTAGATTTTGCAAAAGGTGATTTAAATTTCAATGGAAATATTAATTATAATAACAAAAACACAATATATGATATTCAGATTGATTATAAAAATAAAAATTTGGAAGAGGTTTATAGTTTTTATAAACTACCTAAATATTTAAAAATGTTTCTAGTAGGTAACACTAATCTTTCTGCAATAGCTAAGGGTGAATTAAATTCAATATTTACTAATATTAAATTAGAAACTCCAAGCTTCAATATAGTTTATGATGGTGATTTAGAAATAGAAAATTTCCATGTAAGTGAATTTGATGGAAAAATTGATATGGCAATCAACAATTTAAGTGATCTGTTTCTAGTGAGTGGAAAAAATAATGCTTTTGAAAAAGCTAACTATTCCTCAGACATAGTTATGAAAAATAATATATTTAATGTAAGAAGTTTAATTTTCGAAAGTC
>JAQWRB010000086.1 GCA_029243935.1 Alphaproteobacteria bacterium | reverse complement strand
GGTGTTCAAATTTTCACATACTACCCATCTTGCAGTTATGAGGTTACTATTTTCAAAAATTACTGGAACTTCATATTCTGTTCTTATCCTATCTGCTAATACTTCAAATTGTAATTGACCTATAACTCCTACTATCCAGTCTCCCCCTAGATGTCTCTTGAAAACTGACACAGCTCCTTCCTCTGCTAATTGTTGTAAAGCTTTAGACAGATGTTTTGTTAACATGGGGTCTTCAGGCCTAACTTTTTGAAGAAATTCAGGAGCAAAACTAGGTAGGCCTGTAAAGTTTAAATTTTCTCCTTCAGTAATAGAATCACCAATATGCAGGTTTCCATGATTTGGAAGTCCAATTATGTCGCCAGCAAATGCCTCTTCCGCTAATTCCCTATCTTGAGCTAAAAAAAGTATAGCATTGTGGAGAGTTATGGTTTTTTCTGATCTTATATGTTTTAGTTTCATACCTCTTTTAAAATGACCAGAGCATAGGCGCATAAAAGCAATTCTGTCTCTATGCTTGGGGTCCATGTTAGCTTGAATTTTAAATATAAAACCAGATACTTTGTTTTCTTCAGGATTAATATCCCTTTCAATAGAAGGCTGCTTTCTAGGTTTTGGTGTGATTTCAGATAGGCCATTTAATAGTTCTTGTACACCAAAAGTATTTATTGCACTTCCAAAGTAGATAGGAGTTAAATTACCGGCTAAGTAAGATTCTTTATCAAAAGGTTTACATAATCCTTTAACCATCTCAATTTGTTCTCTTAGTTCTTTAAGAGCTTCTTTAGGAAGTTTTTCTTCCAATGAGGAGTCATTTATTCCTTTTAAAGTATCTATAATTTCTGGTTTTTTATTTTTGTCTGTTTTATTAATTAATATTAATTGATCTTTTATGAGGTCATAACAACCCAAAAATCTATTACCCATTCCAATTGGCCAACTTACAGGACATACATCTATTTGCAAAGTTTGTTCAATTTCATCTATCAAATCAAATGGGTCTTTAGATTCTCTATCCATTTTATTTATGAATGTTGTTATAGGCATATCTCTTAATCTACAAACTTCAAATAATTTTTTTGTTTGTGTTTCTATTCCTTGAGCCCCATCTAATACCATTACGGCAGAATCTACTGCCGTTAATACTCGATACGTATCCTCAGAAAAATCTTGGTGACCAGGTGTATCTAAGAGATTAAATATTTTACCTTTATAGTCAAATGTCATAACTGAGGAAGAAACAGAAATTCCTCTTTCCCGTTCTACTTTCATCCAATCAGAAGTAGCTCTTCTTTGATTCCCTCTAGCCTTAACAGCACCAGCAAGTTGGATTGCTCCACCAAAAAGTAGTAATTTTTCGGTTAAGGTGGTTTTTCCTGCATCTGGATGAGCAATAATAGCAAAGGTTCTTCTTTTATCTATGTTTTCTTTTAATTGATTCATTATCACTATTTCTTATATTAATAATGTTACGTCAAGCTAAAATAAATAGTATAATTTTATTTAGAATAATATATTTGTGATTTAAGGTTTGTTTATGGTTATTAAAAATTGGCATAATTTTGTTAAAACAAAACAGGTATCTATTTTAGATAGTTTGTTATCAGAAAACATTATTTTTTATTCTCCGGTAGTACATTCACCTCAAAAAGGCTTAAATATTGCAAAAAAATATTTAGAAGCCGCTTCATTAGTACTTTTTAATTCTTCATTTAAATATATAAATGAAACCCATAATACTAATTCTGCAATATGTGAGTTTGAATGTGAATTAAATAATATTTACATAAATGGTATTGATATTATTGAGTGGGAGAATAATAAAATAACATCTTTTAAGGTCATGGTAAGACCTTTAAAGGGTATTTTATTATTAAAGGAAAAAATGGCTGAAATTTTAATAAAAGCTTAATTTAATTATTTTTAATATTTTTAAATATATCCGAAACTTCTTTTACTAATTTTTCTATTAAATCTCTTGCAGGAATATTTTGTGACATAGGAGCTGATTGCCCAGCCCAAAGAGATAAAAAATCTTCATCACCAATTAGAGAGGCAGAATTTGCTAAAGGTTTAATGATTGAACCTACAGTTGGAAAATCAGGAAGTATATTTTCTTTTCCATCCATCTCTCTTAATAAACGATTTACTATACCTCTAGCGGGCCTACCAGTAAAAGCACTAGTAATTCGTGTTTCTCTCTCTTTAGAATTATTTAACGCCTTAATCCATAAAGGGTGAACAGAAGCTTCTGGACAGGTTAAAAAAGCTGTTCCTAATTGTACTCCTTTAGCTCCTAACATAAAAGCTGCAGCTATACCTCTTCCATCAGCTATGCCTCCCGCAGCAATTACGGGTAGCTGAACATTATCAACAATTTGAGGTAATAATGAAAATAGCCCTATTTCACCTTCTTTGTATGAAGAATGAAATGTACCTCTATGACCACCTGCTTCAAATCCTTGGGCAATTACTGCATCAGCTCCAGAATTTTCTAATATTTTTGCTTCTTCAACAGTCGTCGCAGAACTTATTATATATATATTTTGTTCTTTAATTTTTTTAATAAATGAGGCTTTAGGTAAACCAAAGTGAAAGCTCACAACTTTTGGGTTCATATGAAGTAATAAATTAAGCTGATCAGTATTAAATGTTTCACATGTATTATTAATTTTTGGAATATAATTAATACCATATTCTTTATAATACTTTGTTATATGATTTTTAAATTTTTTATTTTTTGTAACATTAATAGAAGGGTTTTTATGTGTCATAAAATTTAAATTAACACTATGATTTGTCTTGTTTGTGATTTTATTATAATCAGAAATAATATTTTCTAATTTGTGATAACTTAAGCCTAGTGACCCTAGTCCTCCTGCATTAGAAACGGCTGCTGCAAGTTCTACACTTGCTGCACTTGCCATGGGAGCTTGTATAATAGGGTATTTAAGGCCTAAAGCTTTAGATAAACTATTTGCATACCATTTCATACTAATTTCCTGTGAAGTTGGGTTTTCTTCTTTCAACAAATGCTCTAATGCCTTCTTTATGATCATTAGATTTAGATGCTCTAATTAATTCAGTTGCTTCTTGATTTAAAGATTTTTCTAAACTAATTTCATAGGCGTTATTAATATTTTTTTTCATAGCCTTTAATGCTAAAGGGGAAAAAGAACTTATTATATTTGCGTATTCTAACGTAGCTTTTAATAGATTATCTCCTTCAATAATATTATCAAATAAACCTATATCTAATCCTTCTTTTGCTAATATTTTTTTATTACTAAATAGCATGTTTTTTGCTTTTGATACCCCAATTATTCTTGGAAGAAGCCAAGACATTCCATAATCTCCTGTTAAAGCTATTTTCCCATAACCTGCTATTGCAAAAGCATTTTGATTACCAAATCTAAAATCACATGTGAGAGCTATAGATAACCCGGCACCAGCTGCTGCACCTGGTATAGCTGCAATTGTAGGCTTTGAAAAATTATATAAGGCATGTGTTAGAGACATTTGTTTAGTTTGTAAGTCTTTAATAACTTCCTCTTCAGTCAAATCTTTACTCCATCCACCTTTATCATTACTTGATGAATTCATAGATTTTACATCGCCTCCTGCACAAAAAGAATCACCAGCTCCAGTAATAATAAGACTATTCACTCTATTATCATTATTTAAGTTAGCTATTTGTTTTCTTAATGCTGGTGTAAGTTTATCGGAAAGAGCATTTTTAGATTCAGGTCTATTTAATGTTATGATACCTATATTGCCATGAATATGAGATAGTAATTGTCTAGTTCCTGTGTCTAATTCTATAATATTTTTCATACGAATATAACCATATTTAATAGTTTTTAGTAAAGACTATGATCATTCTTTTAAATATTTTATGCAAGAATAAATTTATATTTTGTTAATTTATGTTATTATATATATTACAGGTTGTTAGTATTATTTTTATAGGAGCTAAGAGGATGTTTGATAACGTACAAATAAATATACCAGGTGGACTTGATTTTGAAATACCTAAAATGGTTAAAGTTAAGCAGAATTTTGAAGATCATAAAATAGAAGATGTGGCTCTAGCTATAAAAAACGAAATTAATAAACCAGAGATTACTAATTCTATTAAAGTTGGTGCTTCTATAGCAATTGGAGTTGGAAGTAGAGGAGTTGCAAATATAGATATTGCAGTAAAGTCCCTTGTCTTTTGTCTTAAAGAATTAGGAGCTAAACCATTTATATTTCCTGCAATGGGTAGTCATGGAGGAGGAACTGTTGAAAATCAAAAAGCTCTTTTAGCAGGATATGGAGTGACGGAAGAGAAAGTAGGGGCGGAAGTAAGAGCTACTATGGAGACAGTAGTTCCTGCTGTATTAGATGATGGCACAAAAGTTCATATGGATAAATTTGCTTATGAAGCAGATGGAGTAGTTTTAATCAATAGGGTAAAACCGCATACTAATTTCCGTGGTTCTATAGAGAGTGGTGTAGTAAAAATGATGACCATTGGCATGGGAAAAATAAATGGAGCAAGTGAGCTTCATGGTGCATATCCTATGAGTGCTTTTGGAACGGCTTTACCAAATGCTGCAAAACATTTACTTGAAAAAATTAACTTTTTATTTGGTATAGGGTTAGTAGAGGATGCCTATGATAATACTGCGATTGTTGAAGCTATTCCAGCCAAACAAATTTTTGAAAAAGAAGCAAGCTTACAAACTATGGCTAAAAAATTAATGGGAAAAATATGCTTTGAGCAAATAGATGTTTTAGTTATTGATGAAATTGGTAAGGAGATTAGTGGAGGTGGTTGTGATCCAAATATCACAGGAAATAAAAATGAACCAGGTTTTGAAAAACCTCATGTATCTAAATTAGTCTTATTAGATTTAACGGATAAAACTAAAGGAAACGCAACTGGTTTCTCTGCAGCTGACGTCATTACTAAAAAATTATTTGATAAAATAGATTTTCCTACAACCTATGCAAATGTAGTGGCTAGCTCTAAGTTGGAGGGTGGTAAAATACCTATTCCCATGTCAGATGGTGATACAGCTGTTAGATTAGCGTTAAAAACTTTAAATGGAATAGACCCAGTAAATGCAAGAGTAGTTAGGATAAAAAATACTTTAAAATTAGCAGAAATTTATGTATCAGAAGCTATGTTGGATGAAGTTAATAAAGACTCTATGTTAGAAACTGTTTCTGTGGCAGCTGATATGTCATATAATTCATCTCAATTTTAAAATAGTAATATTTTAAATTATGAATCGAGATATATTTAATTTTTTTTACTCTTTCAGAGTAAGGTATTCGGAAGTAGATGCGCAGG
>JAQWRB010000084.1 GCA_029243935.1 Alphaproteobacteria bacterium | reverse complement strand
AGAAAATACTTGATCTGATACCATAAAACGCCTATAGAGTTGATTTTAATGGCAGGTAAGAAAAACAATACAGCTATTAAAAACTCTCCTAAACATCTTCTAGGTATCCAAAATCTATCAATCATAGAAGCTAAAGAAATTTTAGAAGAAGCTAAAGAATTCATAAAACTAAATAGAAGTGACTCAAAGAAACTAGATATTTTAAGAGGTAAAACTCAAATTAATTTATTCTTTGAACCGTCGACAAGAACTCAAAGTTCATTTGATTTAGCGGGAAAGAGATTGGGTGCAGATGTCATGACAATGAATATGGATAACTCAGCACTAAAAAAAGGTGAAACTTTAATTGATACAGCAATGACTTTAAATGCAATGCATCCTGATTTAATTGTAATCAGACACCAAGACTCTGGTGCACCGAATTTACTATCTCAAAAAGTTAATTGTGCAGTAATAAATGCAGGAGATGGAAGAAGAGAGCACCCTACTCAAGCATTGTTGGATGCACTGACCATAATAAATAGAAAAGGAAAGATTGAAGGATTGAAAATTGCAATATGTGGAGACATTCTTCATTCAAGAGTAGCTAGATCAAATATTTATTTAATGAATATGTTAGGCGCTGAAGTAAATGTAATAGCTCCAAAAACTTTAATGCCTAAGTCAATAGATAGAATGGGTGTAAAACCTTTTACAGATATGAAAAAAGGTCTTGATGGATGTGACATTGTCATGATGTTAAGATTGCAAAATGAAAGAATGCAAGGATCTTTCCTGCCTTCAAAAAGAGAGTACTATGAATTTTACGGATTAACTCCTGAAAAATTAAAATTTGCAAGTAAAGATGCTTTGATTATGCATCCAGGTCCAATGAATAGAGGCGTAGAAATAGATACAAAATTAGCAGATGATATAAATGTAAGTTTAGTAAAGGAACAAGTTGAATTAGGTGTAGCGGTAAGAATGGCTTGTTTAAAAAGATATTGTAAGTAGATGAAAGAAAAAATATTTATAAACGCTAGAATTATAGATCCATCACAAAAAATTGATGAAATAGGTTCTTTAATTTTAAATGAAAAAGGGAAAGTTAAGGCTATAGGCAAAGACATTAAACAAAGAGATGCTAGTAAAGATGCAGAAATCATTGATGTAAAGGAGAATATTTTAATTCCAGGATTAGTAGATATGAAGGCCTTTGTAGGTGAACCTGGATATGAATATAAAGAAAACTTTAGAACTTTAAGTCATGCAGCTTTAGCAGGTGGGGTCACATCTATCGTGACTATGCCGAATACAAAGCCTATTATAGACAATGTATCCATGGTCGATTTTATTATTAGAAGAGGGAGAGATAAAGCAAGCGTAAATCTTTTCCCTTGTGCCTCAATAACTAAACAAACAGAAGGTAAACTAATGACTGAATTTGGCTTACTTTCTGGCAGAGGAATAGTGGGCTTTAGCGATGTTAATAGAACAATTCAAAACACTGAACTGATGGCAAGAATTATGGATTATGCATCTGATATAGGTGTTCTAATAATGCAACACGCAGAAGATTATGAGTTATCAAAAAATTCTTGTATTAATGATGGAGAAATAGCCACTAGGCTTGGCCTAGAAGGTGTTTCAGCAATAGCAGAAAAAATTATTATTGAGAGAGATTTAAGTTTATTAAGTGAGTATCCTTGTAGATATCATATAAATCAAATTTCATCCCAAAAATCACTAGAAGTAATTAAAAAAAATAAAAATAATGGTAAAAAATTTAGTGTAGGTGTTTCAATAAATAATTTATCACTTAATGAAAATGATATAGGTGAGTTTAAAACTTTTTTAAAACTCTCACCACCACTAAGACTAGAAGAAGACAGGTTATCATTAGTTCAGGGTATTAAAGAAGGATTAATTGATGTTATTGTCTCCGATCATCTCCCTGAAGATGAAGAAAGTAAAAGATTGCCATTTGCGCAAGCAGCAACAGGTGCTATAGGGGTTGAAACTTTGCTTCCACTTTCATTAGAAATGTATCACAATGAGTCTCTTTCATTAAATAAGATTATAGAAACGCTAACAATAAATCCGGCTAAGATATTGCAAATTAAAAAAGGTTCACTATCTAAAGGGTCAGATGGAGATATATGTATATTTGATTTAGAGGCACCATGGGCTGTTAAAGCTGAAGAATTAAAATCAAAATCTAAAAATACTGCTATTGAAGGAAGAAAATTGCAAGGTAAAGTTTTAATGACTTTTTTAAACGGTGAATTAGTATTTAGTCAATAATGAATTTAGATATCTTATACGTTTTTGTATACTCTTATATATTAGGTTCAATTCCATTTGGATTAATAATTACTAAAATTTTTTTAGGGAAAGATATTAGAAAAGTAGGTTCTGGAAATATTGGGACAACTAATGTTTTAAGAACAGGAAAAAAATCTTTAGCCGCTGCTACTTTATTATTTGACATTCTTAAGGGATATTTTTCAATTTTAATTACTTACAATTATTTTAATGATTTAATTTATTTATCTGCTTTAATTTGTTTTATCGGTCATATTTTTCCTGTATGGCTTAAATTTAAAGGAGGTAAAGGAGTAGCAACTTATCTAGGAGTAATTTTAGGAATTTCTTTAGTTTTAGGAATTGTTTTTGGAATTACATGGTTGGTAATTGCAGTAATTTTTAGGTATTCTTCTTTATCATCTATACTGGGTTCAATGACAGTTTGGATTTATTCATTTTTATTTGCTAACGAAATGCAAAGTTATCTCTTATTCTTTTTATTTATAATTATCTTTTTCACTCATAAAGAAAATATTATTAGACTAAA
>JAQWRB010000066.1 GCA_029243935.1 Alphaproteobacteria bacterium | reverse complement strand
AAAAGCCTTTGTGTCTAGATGTGAATGAAGGAAGCAACTTAGTTGACCTTGCAAAGAAAAAAAAATTAAAATTAATGGTAGGGCATTTACTCTTATATCATTCTGCATTTATTGCTTTAAAAAAATTAATAATCTCAGGAGGTATTGGAAATATAAGGTATATTTATTCTAACAGGCTATCATTAGGAAAGCTTAGAAAAGAAGAGAATGCTTTATGGTCATTTGCTCCACACGATATATCAATGATCTTATCTTTGTTAGAAAGAGAACCTTTAAATATAAATGCCTTTGGAGGTTATTATTTAACAGAAAATGTAGCAGATACTACTATTACAATTATGGAATTTTCTAAAGGAGTAAAAGCTCATGTATATGTTTCATGGCTGCACCCATTTAAAGATCAAAGATTAGTTGTTGTAGGTGACAAAGGAATGGCAACTTTTATAGATATAGAAGAAAAAGAAAAAAAATTATTATTATATAAGCATGATGTATCTTGGGATAATAATATGCCTATAATAGAAAAAGCTGAAGGAACTCCAATAAAATATGAAATGAATAAAGAACCATGAACATTAGAATGTAAAAGTTTTGTTGAATGGATTAAGGGAATGAAAATTCCACCTTCTACAGGGGAGGAAGGTTTGCGTGTATTAAAAGTATTAGATAGAGCTGAAAAAAAATTAAAGGAAGATATTTATGGTAAATAACTTATTTATTCATGAAACTGCTATTGTAAGCGAAGATTCAATAATAGGGCCTGAAACTAAAATTTGGCATTTTAGTCATGTTTTTGGGAAAAGTGTAGTAGGAAAGAATTGTGTTTTAGGTCAAAATGTAATGGTAGGACCAGAGGTAAAAGTAGGCTCTAATTGTAAAATTCAAAATAATGTTTCTTTATATAAAGGTCTTATTCTAGAAGATAATGTATTTTGTGGACCTTCATGCGTATTTACAAATGTTAAAACACCTAGAGCATTTATAGACCGCAGTAATGAATTTTCTCAAACATTAATAAAAAAAGGTTGCTCTATAGGAGCTAATGCCACAATTATTTGTGGTATAGAGTTAGGCGAATATTCAATGATTGGAGCAGGAGCTTTAGTTACTAAAAACGTGCGCCCTTACTCTTTGGTAATTGGCTCTCCTGCAAAACATATAGGGTGGATATCAGAATCTGGTGAAAGGTTAGGGCCCGATTTAATTTGTAAAAGGACTGGAGAAATATATGAGAAAAAAAATGGTAATTTATATAAAAAATAATTGTGATATTAACTATGATTAAACCTATTCCTTTCATAGATTTACAAGCCCAGAAAAATCGATTAAATCATAAAATCATTAACAGAGTAAGTGATGTTCTGAAGCATGGTCAATTCATTATGGGACCTGAAGTTGTCGAGTTAGAAAAAAAATTAGAGGACTTTACGGGCGCAAGATATGCTGTCACTTGTGGTAGTGGAACTGATGCTTTAATTTTAGCATTAATGGCTTATAACATAGGACCTGGAGACGTGGTTTTTTGCCCATCTTTTACTTTCCCCGCAACAGCTGAAGCAATAGCAATATTAGGAGCAGAGCCATATTTTGTTGATGTAGAAAGTGACACTTTTAATATATCTATTAAAAGTCTTGAACAAGGTATTAAAGAAATAAATGATAAAAATCAGTTAAAAAACAAAGCTATTATTGCTGTAGATTTATATGGTTTGCCAGCAGATTATGATAGATTAATAAACCTTTCTAAAGAAAATAATATGGTATTAATTGCAGATGCAGCACAAAGTTTTGGAGCTAAGCATAATAATAAAAATGTAGGTGCAATTGCTGATATAACTTGTGTTTCTTTTTTTCCAGCAAAACCATTAGGTTGTTATGGAGATGGAGGCGCAGTCTTAACAGATAATCTTGAAATTAAAGATAAATTATCAAGTCTAAGGGCTCATGGAAAAGGTAAGAGTAAATACGAGATAGATTATATAGGACTGAATTCTCGTCTAGATAGTATACAGGCAGCAATATTATTAGCTAAATTA
>JAQWRB010000061.1 GCA_029243935.1 Alphaproteobacteria bacterium | reverse complement strand
TTGAATATGCGTTATTAGTTAATAAGACTAATAATATTAACTTTATTAACTTACTCTGGAGCAACATATTTTACACCATAAGAAGCATATATATCCTGTATTTTATTATCACTAAGCAACTTTGTTAAAATATTATTGATTTTAGTTACTGTTTTTTCATCAGCTCCTCTCATTAATACTCCCACATTTAAAGAAACATCTATAGTAAAATCAAAGTTTTTAACGGCCTCTAGTTTTATTGAAGGGTTATTCTTCAAAAACCACCAATACTGCGGAGAAGATATAAAGCCAGCATCAACTTCTCCATCAGCAACTCCCTTAATTAATTCAGCTTCAGTAACAAATTTAGTTCGATATTTAATTTTTGATTTTTGCATTAACATATGTGACCAAGTACCTCGCATAACACCAATATTTAAATTTTTTATAGACTTTAGATTTGTTTTGCCATGAACTAATTCCTTAAGTCCTACTAAATAAGTTTCCATTTTTACAATAGGAATTGAAACAGTTGGAGGAAATTTTTGCTTCTTACTATCGCTTGCCCTTGTTAAAGGTTTAGCTCCTTCAATATCCCTTTTATCAGCATTATCATTTTCTCTAGAAACAGCTTCCATCATCATATCACAACCTGCTTTTCTAGCGTGAAATCGATAGCGCAACCATGTAATTTCTAAATCAACATTTAGTTCTTTTGCAATTTCTTCTGCTAATTCAATTTGTATTCCTCTTACTTCACCTGACCTTGAAGAAAAAGGCAAACGATCTGTGAATGAACAAACTCTTAATGCTCCTCTTGCATTAATCTCATCGAGATTCCCAGAAAGTACGACCTTAGAATAAGACAATAAAGGGAAAAGAATAATAATAAAAATTAATTTCTTCATTTGATATAATACCTTTCTAATATAGCTCGAATTAACTCCTTAGCTTGTCCATAATATGCTACATTATCTAAAGCTTCTGTCATGTTAGACAAATCGTTTCCAACTACCACAACGCCGATCATACCAGCTGATACATGAGGCGTGCATTTATAAGTATATATGCCAGGTGTAGAAAAAGTAAAACCTGCGCTCTTATGCATTTTAGATTTAAATTTAATATTATTTGGAGCAACCATAAATTCTACGTTATGACCTTTAGTAGTAGCTTTCCATAATATTTTTCCACCTATATCTATTTCTGAAAGCATAGGGTCATATCTAAATCTGGATCCTTGTGGGCCTACATTCAACATATGAACTACACCATCTACAGCTGCTATTTGCTGTTCAGTAACATCATTAACTGGTTCATGATTAATTACTAAACTATCAGTATCACAAATATCTTCCTCTTTAATTATATAAGATTTAGCAGCTGTTGCAGGTTTGATAATATTATAAGCATTTATTCCTAATAAACTTGCTCCCAACCCGCGCATTAAGTTCCTACGAAAAATCATTCTTTACTCCATAAGCTAATATTAAATTTAACTAAAATTATTATAATTCAAATAAATATAAAAAAATATAAAAAAGGCGGAAGAAATAAATCTTCCGCCTAATTAATTATAAATAACCTAAAGGTTATTTAAGTGTGAACGCAATCATAGCAGCCCCAGCTGGGAAATCAGCTACTTCTGGCCATAATGTAGGATATAATCCCATCACTAATGAACCTAAGCCTGATGGTACTGTTATGTACTGTTGACCATTAGCACTGTAAGAAACTGGGCCTCCACGGAAGCCTGAACCTGCAGTAAATGACCATAAAACATCTCCATTATTAGCATCAAAAGCACGGAATGTACCATCGATACCACCTTGGAACACAAGATCACCAGCTGTAGCTACTACACTACCCATTGGTGGATACTTATATGTATAAGCCCAAGCACGATTACCTGAAACAGGATCACGAGCATCTAAACGGCCATGCGCTTTTTTACCGTTTGGTAGATCAGCAGCTGCTAGATCAGCACCAAAGAAAAGTTGAGCAATTGGCTCTGTTACTGGATCTTCTTTACGCACTGTAGTTGTTTGACATGCTTCAGCAGCGGAATTATACCATAAACCAGTTTTTGGACTGTAAGAACCTGAATGCCAGCTTCTTCCACCAGCAATCCATGGACAAGATAACATATC
>JAQWRB010000044.1 GCA_029243935.1 Alphaproteobacteria bacterium | reverse complement strand
TCATCATAAGAGATCCTATTTCTAGGCCTAGAATCTTTTTAAGGTATAAATTAAGAATTCTATTAGCCCTTATTCCAGTTTCATCTAAACTATTATTTTTTATAGTCATAAGTATACCGAAACATTTTGCTACTTCAACTTTATGAGCTGCTGATTCAATTGAAGATGCTTTACTCAGCAAAATATAAACAATAAATAGAGAATAAATTATATATTTTGTAATTTTAACCAATTTGCAATTCCCTCACCTATTAAATCTGGAGAATCTTCCTGAATAAAATGACTTCCTGAAACAGTTATTTCTGACTGATTGGGCCATAAACGACAAAAATCTCTTTGTTTACCTACCAATATAGCTCCTGGTTCTGCATTAATAAATAATTTAGGAATATTATTAGTAGAAAAAAAATCAGCATAATTTTTTACTATTTTTGTTACATTTTTTGGCTGATCCTCTATAGGAATTTGATTAGGAAAATCTAATGTTGGTCTTCTATCCTCTTTATTAATAAATGGCCTTCTATAAACATTCATTTCTTCTTCAGACAAACTCCTGATTACAGATCCTGGCAAAACTTTTTCTATGAAAATATTTTTTTCAATAACCATACTTTCTCCTGCTTCTGATCTAAAACCTTGAAATATTGGGGTTGATTTTTCATCCCAATCATTCCAAGTTAAAGGACAGACTATACCTTCCATATATACTATTCCTGAGACTCTCTCTATATTTCTTAATGCCCAATCAAAACCAAGTACAGAACCCCAATCATGTATAACTAAGATTATTTTATTTCCTAAATCCAATCTATCAAGTATTAAATTTAGCCATCTTCTATGTTCAACATATGAGTAAGTCCCCGGTTTATTGGAATCCAACTTATCAGAATCACCCATGCCTATTAGATCTGGTGCAACGCATCTCTTATAATCAGAAAAATACGGCAAAATATTTCTCCATAAATAAGAAGATGTTGGGTTTCCATGCAGAAACAACATTGTTTCTCCTGACCCTAAATCTACATAGGCCATTTCTTTATTATCAATTAATACTTTTAATTTTGGAAGTTCTTTTGCATTCATATTCATTTCCTAAAAATTTCTAATACCCTTTAAAATTAGGTTTTCTTTTTTCAATAAAAGCCTTTACTCCCTCTTTGCCATCATGGCCTTGTGCTCTAATATTTAAAGAGCGTGCTTCTTGCTCTAAATGACTTTCTAATGAAGCTGAAAAAGTATCCGCTAGTAAAGTTTTAATAGCTCCATAAGCTTTAGTTGCTCCTTTTGATAAATTAATGGCCATTTCCATAGCAGTTTTTTCTAAATCTTCTTGCTTGACGACTTGGTCCACCAATCCCATATCAAAAGCTTCATTTGCCGTAAACCTTCTATTAGTAATCATAAGCTCCTTTGTTTTCTTTAATCCTATTAACCTAGGCATAATATATGTCATAGAGCCGTCTGGAGAAAGTCCTGCAGCCGTATAAGCAGCAGAAAATTTTGCGGAATCAACCGAAATAATAATATCTCCTGATAGGGCCAAACTTAAACCTCCTCCTGCAGCTGTTCCATTTATCGCCACAACGATAGGCTTTTCCATTCTATGCATTAATGTAACCGCTAGATGAAAATAAGTAGTCATATCAGTAATAAATGGACCTAAGTTATCAGTTTCCTTAACAAAAGAACCTAAATCACCACCTCCACTAAACATAGCCCCTTTAGCAGTAAATATCACAGCTCTTATGGCTTCATCATGGTGACACTCTTTAAAAGCACTATATAAATCTTTTACTAAATTTAAGTTAATGGTATTAGCATTATCTGGTCTATTTAATGTTACCGTTGCAATAGCATTATTTTTTTCTAAAATAACCGTTTTTTCTGACACTTCACATCTCCATATTTTATATAACTAAATTAATAATAATAAAAATACACTATACGCAATCTAAATAAAAATAAAATTCGTAGATTTATAGGTATGTTTTGTTCACAATTCCCCTATTGTAACAAAATATATTGATGAAGTAGAAAAGTAATAATTTAAATTATTATAGATTATCTTTTCTACTTCTTATATTTATCCTATAATAATGAAATGCATAACCTATCGCTAAATAGTATTCATGAAGAAATATGGAACCTAATGAAAAATGGTATAGATGAGATTTCATCTGCATTTCATTTTCCTAATTTATCTACAATCAATTTAGATGGTTACCCAACATCGAGAACTGTAGTATTAAGAGGTGTTAATTATGAAAGTAAAGTTATTTCTTTTAATACAGATATTAGATCAAATAAATGGCTCGAACTAAAAAAAAATAAAAATGCATCAATTCATATATATGATTTCAAAAAAAAAACACAAGTAATATTATTATGCAGTGCATTTTTAAATTATAATAATAAAAATTGGGATGAAGCTTGGGGTTCTACTAAAAATATGAGCAAAGAATGCTACGCTACCCCATACAAGCCAAGTAGTATTATAGATAACCCAAAAAATATTGATATAAATATTAATAACTTAAAAAATAAAGAATTAGATAAATATAAAGTGAATTTTGGTAGAGTTGATCTATATATAAAATCAATTGATTGGCTGTATTTATTACATAGTGGACATAGAAGAGCTCAATTTAATTATAAAAAACAGACGGAAATGAATTGGCTAGCGCCATGAAAAATTTACTATTTATTATAGTCATCATTTTTAGTAATTTAATTTACAACTCAGTAAGCTATGCAAAAGATTCAATTATTGTAAAAAGAATATATCCTCCTAAATGCACTTTATTAAAAGAAACAAATGGTCTTTTGTGCCCAAGAATTATTGAGTTAGAGGTAATGATTAAGAGTGATGTAGATAAACACTTAGTAAGGTGTACGCTGTTTAGTGAAGAAGAGGAAATTTTAGCTTTTGGTGAGTCTTTTTTGTTTAAACCAGGTGGAAAAATATACTTAACTCTTAGAACGAGAGCAAGAATTCATGGTATAACACTAATAGCTGGTGCAAGATGCTCTTCCGACTCCTATTAACTTTATTAATATATTTAAGTTTTTTAACAAATTTAAAAGCTAGTCAAGATATAATTGTCACATATATTCACCCTCCTAAATGCACTATGTTAAAGGATAGTAAAGTCTTACTCTGTCCTAGAATAATGGAAGTTGATGTAGAGATTAAATATAATAATAATAATAATAAAAAATTAATAAATTGTATATTATTAAGCGAAGAAGAAGAAATTTTAGCTTATGGAGAAAATTTTATTATTCCCCCTAAAGGCAGAATTTATTTAACAATTAAACAGAACAGAAGAAAAATTCATGAAATGAAATTAATAGCATCTTCTAAATGTGAGTATAGTAAATAAAAATTTAAAATTCTTTCTCTACTATTTCACATATAAAATGACCAATGATAATATGCATTTCTTGAACATGATTAACTGTATTAGAAGGTACATTTATAGAAATATTAGAAAGTTTAGATAACGTACTATCTTTCATGCCAGTAAGAGATATTGAATATATACCCATCTCTTTACCTACTTTAACAGCATTAATAACATTTTTACTTTCCCCACTTGTAGAAATAGCAAATAGAATATCTTCTTTTTTAGCAAGGGCTTTAACTTGCCTTTCAAAAACTTGCTCATAACCCATATCATTTGCAACAGCAGTTATGATAGAAGTATCAGTATTTAATGCAATTGCTGCCAATGGAGCTCTATTTTTTTTATAGCGCCCTACTAACTCAGCGCATATGTGTTGACTATCTGATGCAGATCCACCATTACCAAAAAAAATTATTTTTCCTCCAAGGCTAAAACATTTATTGATATTTATAATAGCTTCTTCTAATTGAGGTAAAATATTTAACTTTAAATCTTTAAGGTTTATAGAACATTGATCTATATATTTATTAAATTCATTTTCCAAGACTAAATTCCATAATTATTTCCTTTAATACGTATATTTTATATTATAACGTACTTAAACTAAATTAATAGATTAATTTATTAAGGTTTTAACAAATGGATATAGATATAAAACATAAAGAACAGGAATTTTTTGCTGTTATAAAAGATATAGATATAAAAAATTTATCTAATGAAGATTTTTTAAAACTCAAAGACATAATTGAAACGTACGGAGTAGTTGTATTAAAAAGCCAAATAATTAGTGATGATGATCAAATTCTATTTTCTAAGAAATTTGGGAAATTAGAAAAAGCTTTAGAACAGGATACTTTAGAAGGGATTAGACCCGAAATAACTAGAATATCAAATATTGGAATAAATAATGAAATATTACCTATAGACAGCAAAAAAGTTATTTATGATAGAGGTAATAGGTCTTGGCATACTGATTCTTCATATAAAGATATTCCATCAAAAATTTCTATTTTAAGCGCTAGAGAAATTCCATTTGATGGTGGTGGTACTGAATATGTAGATGCTAGGAATGCTTTAGAAACTTGGAATAAAAACTCTAGAAAATATGATATAAAAGAACTTAAAAATGAAATTTGTGAACATTCTATAGTTTATTCAAGAATGATTAATACTGGTGATATTTTTGATAATGACTATAAAAATAAAATGCCATTTGTCAAACAAAGACTTATACGTACGCATCCTATTACCAAACGTTCAGCTTTTTATGCTGGCAGCCATTGCAGTCATATTATAGGTTGGGATTTAGAAGAAAGTAGAAGCTTAATAAAAGAAATAAATGAATGGATTGTTGAAGCGGGACCAATTGTTCATCATAAGTGGTGTAATAATGAAATTGTTATTTGGGATAATAGAAGAGTACTCCATAGAGGGACATATTTTGATGAAACTAGTGCAAGAAGAATAATGCATAGAACTACTGTTGCAGGAGATTGTCCAAGCTATAAAGAAGAAATCAATTTA
>JAQWRB010000043.1 GCA_029243935.1 Alphaproteobacteria bacterium | reverse complement strand
CCTATGTCATGTAATAATGCTGCTACTACATCACCTACCGAAGACTTTTGACTTCTAGCTATCATTGCTGTTTGAACACAATGTTCATATTGTGTCACACTTGCATCATATTTTGTCTTCCCTTCTAATTCTATCCAATTAAATAAGTTATTTATAAAGATATCATTATTTACTTCATTAATATCTGGTATCATTTTGGTTCCAACATTAAATTTTAAAATTTTTGCCTTGAAAATGTCCAATCGTACTTATTCTATCCTTATTACCTTTTAAGTTTTGTTCTCTTTCTGCATAATATTTTTTTCTTAGGTTTCCTTCTGAGGCATCGTTAAATGTTAAATATATAGCTTTCCTACTATTAGATGAGTAATTGATATAACTTTTATGAGGAATAAAAGAATTAAAGAAAAGACAGTCACCTGGATACATTTTCATAGGAATCCAATTAAGTTTTATATATTCATTTTTTATGATACATCCATTCTTATCATGAGGAAGCACTCTATTTTTGTTTTCTACCTTTGATAAATATAAACAGCCATTTTCTAATGTCATTTCAGTTACAGCAATTAAACATGTAATATGACCTTTTAATTTATGGTAGGCTGTTGCATCTTGATGAGCTGCATATCCAGATCCACCAGTATGTTTTATATTAATTTTTTCTTTGTATAGGTATACTGGCTTATTAAGTAATTTTCTCACAAAACCTAGTACTGAATCTCCCATAACTATGTCATGAATAAACTTATTATCATCAATAAACTTTTCTATTCTACATAATCTAGGTTTAGAATCTATTTCTTCATAATAGAACAAACTCTTTCTTTTTTTTATATCTGTATCTTCAATATTACTTATAGATTTAATAATATCTTTAATGTTCTCTTTTAAATGCTTTGGTCGTAATAAATATCCTAATTTATTCCAACTCTTTATCTGTCTTTCAGTAAGATTTAGATGATAATTTTTCATTATTTAGTCGCCTATTAACTTAGATCGAAGCTTAGCTGATAATTGATCAAAAATAAAAACAACAAGAAATATTGCAATAATAATTGTTGTAACATGGCCATACTCAAATAAGTCAAAGCGCCCTTTTAATTCTTGGCCAATACCCCCTCCTCCAACTAAACCAATTACAGTAGCCATTCTAAGGTTTCTATCTAGAATATAAAGCAGATAAGCAACATATTGTGGCATAACTTGAGGTAGGACAGTTAATTTAAGAATCCTCCATTTAGATGCACCAAGTGCAATTAATGCATCTTGAGGCCCAGTATCAGCATTTTCTATATCCTCTGCAAAAAATTTTCCTAAAAAACCCGCACTATGTAAACCTAAAGCCATAATACCTGCTGCTGGTCCAAAACCAAATGCTAGAACCATAAACAAAACACTTATTAATTCAGGAATAGCCCTTAAACCTGACACTATACTTCTAGCAATAAAATAAATTAAACTATTAGGACTATAATTTTTTGCAGAATAATATGCTAATGGAATTGAAAGTACAATAGATATAAAACTTGCCCAAAATGCAATTTCAATACTTTCTAAAATTTTTATAAAAACTAGTTTTAAATAACCAAATGGCTCTACTAAAAATTCAATTTCTTTTTCTTCTATTTCTTCTAATAATAATGTGTCAGGATTTATTTCATATAGTTTATCTTTATATACTTTTACATAAGAAAAAAGTGGTAAATTTGTAGCATCAAAATTTAAAATTAAATTAATATCTTTTTTACTTTCAACAACAGGTGGCCACATTTCTTTTGAAATTCTGGACAAACCTTCATTAATTTTAGAGGTATTTTTCACACCTATTAAATCTAAAGATGCTTCATAAAGCCTATCCACAATATCAGGAATACCTACTCTCTGAGCAGAAATTACAAAAACTATAAAAAATAAAAAAATAAAAAATATTGTTTTGAGGTTAAATGGAGGTTTTAAATTGTTGTTTAATTTTTTCATAAAATATTTCTATTTATAAATTTTATTTAAATCTGATTTAAATAATTTTTTAGAAGACTTATCAAAAATAATTTTTCCATTACTCATTCCAACAACTCTATCAGCAAATAATTTAGCAAATTCAACCTGATGCAGACTACACAATATACTAATTTTATTTTTTTTAGCTGTATCTTTTAGAAGTTTTAATATTTCTTTAGCTGTTTCTGGATCTAAGCTAGACACAGGCTCATCTGCTAATATTATCTCAGGTGAAACTATTAATGCTCTAGCTATACCTATTCTTTGTTGTTGCCCTCCAGATAAATTTTCAACTCTTTTATTATAATTCATTCCTTTTAAACCAACCTCTTCTAACAAAGAAACTGCCTTATATTGATCTGCTTTTGGCCATATGCTAAATAAAATTCTCCAGCTAGATACTTTTGAAACCTTCCCATGTAAAATATTACTTAGAACTGATGAGCGCGATACCAAATTAAAGTTTTGATATATAGTTGAAATTGAACTACGCAAACTACTAAAATTCTTTCCTAGCAAAGCATTATTTTTAAAAAATATCTTACCGGTATCTAGTTTGACTAAACCTAGAATTGACTTTATTAAAGTTGACTTACCAGCACCAGAAGAGCCTAATATTGCAATAATTTCATTATTATGTATTTCAAGATTTACTCCAGCAAGAGCAGTTACACCACCTTTGTATGTTTTTTTTGCATTTTTGACAGATAATAAAATATTTGGCATTAATTACTATTAGCTTCTAATATTGCTTTTTTAAAATTATTATCAATTAACATCATCTTTTTTAATGCAGGAAGCATATCTTCATCAGTAATATTCGTATCATAATAATCTACTCTTTTTCCTCCATAGCCTCTTAACATGCCTTTCTCTATATTAGGGTTATTATGTAAATTTGATATTTCCATCTTAAGAGCCTGTTTGACAATATTTGGAAGCTTTATAGACATAGCTAAAGGAGGATTAGGTATAGGATCTGAACGTGCTATTATTTTAAATTCATTAGGATCTATTGATCCTTGCCTTAATGCTTTTTCATAAGAATTAAAAGAGGCTGCTGCCGCATCAACAAGTCCAGCCTGCAAAGCTTTTAAACTATTGGCATGGCTTCCTGTTAATTGAGCTTTAGCTAAATCTTTTATTGGGTTTAAGCCTGCTTCAACCAGCATTGCCATCGGAAAAACAAAACTTGATGTAGAGTTTATATCTCCAAAAGCTACTTTCTTACCAATTAAATCTTTTATATTACTAATATCTCTATTACTTTTTTTAGAAAATATTCCAGAATAATAAACAGAACTGCCTTTGGTGACCTCAACAGCTAATAGTTCTACACATCCTTTATTTTTTGCCTGTACATATGTTACTGGTCCAAACCAAGCAAAATCTGCTAATCCAGCACATATACCTTCTACAACAGCACTATAACTTTGTCCCACAATAATATTAAATGGGTATTTTGTAGCTTTAGTTATAGCATTAAAAATTGGTCTAAAGTCTGAAATAGTTCCTTCTTCTGTTCCTCCATCTGCTGGAACTAATAAGACAATAAATGGATCATCTTTAGATCCGTCAGCAGACAAAGATACATTTACCAAGCAAAGAGTTACTATAATTATAGCAATTATTTTAGATATATTAATCATAAGAAACTCCTAATTATAGATAATCTTGATTTAAAACTTTAGTATTATCTATTGTTATACCAAGACCAATAGATTTTTCAGGTACATTTATAAAACCTTTTACTGGTATAATAGGATCTTTAATAAAATACTGCATTATTGGCATCCACTTTACTAAATATTCAACTAATGGAGTATGTGCAGGCGATTGAGAAAATGAAAAATGTACACCAGAATGCATTGCACCTGCATGCGGTATTAAAATTAAATCATGCGTAGAGCAAAGAGCACTAATTTTCATCATCTCAGAGATACCACCACACCAATGCGGATCTGCCTGTATAATATCTAATGCACCTTTTTCTATAAATTGATTAATACCCCATCTTGTATAATGATGTTCAGCACCAGCTAATGGAATATTAATTTTATTTTTTATACGTACATAACTATCAATTCTATCTGGCATAACACATTCTTCAAGCCATTTTGGGTTGTATTTTTTTATTGCTTCAGCTAAGGACAATATATAAGGCACGTCCATACTTTGCCAACAGTCAAACATTAAATCATATTCATCACCAAGAGTTTCACGTAAAGTCTTAACTAATTCTATATTTTTTTTTAAACCATCTATACCTTTAGCTGGTCCATATCTAAAAAACCATTTCTGTGCAGTAAAACCCTTTGATTTATATTCTAGTGCTCTTTTTTTTACTAATTTCATGTCTAAAACATTATAACCTAACATACTTGCATAAGCTGGTATCTTAGAGACTGTAGCTCCACCTAGAAGCTTATAAACAGGTTGCCTTAAAAACTTACCTTTAAGATCCCACAATGCACAATCTATAAAGCTTATTGCCCATATAGGATCTCCTTGTCTGCCATGAACTAGTTTTCTATGCATTTGATCCCAAATTAACTCTGTAGCAAATGCATCTTTACCAATTAAAATTGACTTTAGTTGTTTCTCTATAATAAAAGCTATATTTTCATTCATAGGGCCTGCTAAACCTATACTTTTATCTTCTGTTTCAATTTTTAAAAAAATTTGCTCAAGATTTAATTTACCATTTTTTGACTGTACAAAATCAGATGTCGCATCAAGGGAATTTGCATACTGTTTATAAATATCTAAAGGCGTAGCAAGTCTATCTTCCCAAAGAAGACCATTTATTTCCATGACACCTTGGAACTTAATTAAAGACACTTTATTTATTATCATAATGCTCCTAACAAAAGTATTAATTAAAAATAAGAAAGACTCTCGCCTCAATACTTTCTCTTGGAGGATCACTATCTAATTGATTTGGTAATTCAAATGCTCCATGCGGTGTATATTTTACTTTAGCATTATAAATACTATCCCACCCTTTTAAAAGTAACACTTCATCATTCTTCATATTAGAGGCCCAATGCCATCTATGCTTTTTAGAATAGGCAATATGATATATTTCTCCTGTACGATTTGAAAATATTTGGTCTGTCTCCACTAAATCATTTTTA
>JAQWRB010000041.1 GCA_029243935.1 Alphaproteobacteria bacterium | reverse complement strand
TATATTAATTGTTCAGAAGCAAATCATGGAGACCTAGGTGCCATCCAAAACAGTGATATTTTACTAGCATTGTCCAAATCAGGTGACACAAAAGAAATGGTTCCTATAATAAGTTATGCAAAGAGGAATAAAATAAAATTAATCTCTATTACAGCTAAAAACAATAGTTTTTTGGCAAAAAATTCAGATATTATCTGTCTAATTCCAGATATTCCTGAGTCATGTCCACTTAATTTAGCACCTACAACTTCTACAACTATGATGCTGGTTTTAGGTGATGCAATTGCTTTACAATTAATGAATAAAAGGGAATTTAAAAAGGAAAACTTTAAAGAATTTCATCCTGGTGGAATGTTAGGTAAGAGTTTACTCTTAGTTAAAGATATAATGCATACAAAAGATAAATTGCCTTTAATTAAAAAGGATAACACTATGCGCGAAGCTTTATTAAAAATGACTTCTTTCGGGTTTGGTTGTGTAGGAATAACTAATTCTAAAAAACATTTAATAGGAATCATTACAGATGGAGATTTAAGGAGAAATATTGCTAAAAAATTTTTAGATTTACCTATAGAAAAAATTATGACTAAAAATCCAGTTACAGTGGAATCCAAAATGAATATTAAAGATACCATAGATATAATGAATAATAATAAAATTACTTCTGTATTTGTAATTGAACATAACTCGAAAGTAGCAGAAGGAATCATTCATATACATGATTGTATCAAAATTGGATAACTATGAAAACGCAAGATAAAAGCTTTCATAAAACCTGGCACCAGAATTTAAAAAAATATGAGAATAAACATGTAAATAAAACCAATGTTTATAAAACTGTATTGAAAATAGTTTTACTATTATTAATAATATTTACCTTATTAATCGTATATAGATGGACTCAAAAAATTCCAAATGTTGAATTATTAGATATAAATACAGAACAAATTCTATATAAACCGGATACATTATATAATCCTAAACTTTTAATAAAAAATAAGTATGATGAGCCTATTACAATAGAAGCTTTTCGTGCAGAAAAAGATACTGAAAACTCGAATATAATAATTCTAGAAAAACCCAAGGGACATTATAAATTATCAAATAAAAAAAATATTTATTTTTACTCTATCAAAGGGGTATTAAATAGTAACGGAGGCATATTAGAATTAATAGAAAGTGTTAAAATTAAATCTTCAGATGGCATGAATTTAATTACTAGTAATATAATATATAATTTTAAAAATAATTTAATAAGTGGCCAAGAGCAAGTTACTGTAGATGGGAAATGGGGCATATTAAAAGGAAAAGGCTTTAGTTATAATTTAGAAAGTTCTATTATTAATTTAAAGGGAAGACCAAAACTTTCTTTATATAATAATAAAGGCATAATAAAATGAAATGTATAACAATCTATATTAAACCAATATTAATATACATTTTTTTTATAATGAGTGTATATGCAGAAGAAATAGTACCTATTGATATTACATCTGATGAGATGCAATGGAACGATAATGAAAGAATAGCTTATGCAATCGGTAATGCTGTTGCAATACAGGGGGAAAAAAAGATTGAAGCGGACAAACTAATTGTTTATTTAGAAAAAAATAAGGCTACTAATGAAATAGTAATAATTAAAGCTGAAGGTAATATAGTGTTTACTACAACTGATGAAGTAGCTACAGGAAAAATTGCGATTTATGACCTTGTTAAAAATAATATTATAATAAAAAATAATGTAACACTTAAAAAAAATGATAATATTATGAAAGGAGAACTACTTGAAATGGATCTTAATAAAGGTATAAGCCAGATAAGTAGTGAAAAAGATTCAAATAAAGTTAAGATGAGGTTTATTCCAAAGCAGAAGGATAAAGAATGACAAATAGTAATGATCCAAGATTAATTATTCAAAATGATGGGTTAGTAGTTACTAATATAGGTAAATCATATAAGAAGAGACCAGTGGTTAGAAGTATTTCTCTTCAAATCCAAAAAGGAGAAGCTGTGGGTCTGCTTGGGCCAAATGGTGCTGGAAAAACTACATGTTTCTATATGATAAGTGGTCTGATTACTCCAGATTATGGAAAAGTCTTATTAAATAATAAAGATATAACTAAATTACCTATTCATAAGAGAGCAAAGGCAGGAATAGGATATTTACCTCAAGAGATATCAATTTTCAGAGGAATGACAGTTGAGCAAAATATTAGATCAATTTTAGCCCTACATATTTCGGATAGAATCGCAAGAGAAATGCAGTTAGATGAATTATTAGCTGAGTTTTCATTAACACACCTAAGAAGAACCTCCAGTTTAGCATTGTCTGGTGGTGAAAGAAGAAAAGTAGAAATTGCAAGAGCTTTAGCATCTCAGCCATCATTTATATTATTAGATGAGCCATTAGCAGGGATTGACCCAATAGCAATTGAAGAAATAAGAGAACTAATAAAGCATATTAAAGATAGAGGAGTTGGAGTATTAATTACAGATCATAACGTAAAAGAAACATTAGAGCTAATAGATAAAGCATATATCATTCACGAAGGAAAAGTTCTTATGCAGGGTAAACCGAATGAAATTATTGAAGACGAGAATGTAAGAAGAGTTTATTTAGGTAATAAATTTAATCTATAACTATATTAATTAATATGCTAAAACAGATATTTTCCCAAAAACCTAATATAAAAATTAATCAAAAGATTAATAGTAATATTATTAATTCTATAAAAATTTTACAAATGTCTTTTAAAGAAATAGAAGATTTTACACAAAAAGAAATAGAGAACAATCCTTTTTTATTATCCTCTAAACCTTTTTATGAAACTAATCAAAATATAAATAATAAATCAAAAAATAAAAATGTAAAAGAATGGCTATACCAACAAAGCTCTTTAATAGCGTCCAGTATAAAAACAGAAAGTTTAGTAAAAGTTTATATAGAGAATCTTGATAATTTCGGATTCTGCAAAATAACTGCTATTGACGCAGCTAAATTAAGTAATACCACTGAAGAACTTTCCCATACTATATTACGTAAGCTAAAATTATTGGATCCTATAGGAATATTTTCTCATTCAATATCAGAACATTTATCTATTCAATTAAAACAAAAGGGGCTTTTAGATTCTAAATATGAAATATTATTAAAAAACCTACAACATCTAGCTTCGGGAAACTTTAATAAATTAGCTGAACTATGTGAAGTAGGAAAAGAACAAATTACTAATATGATAAAAAACATTAAAACATTAAAACCAAGGCCTTTAGAGGAGTTAGAAATAGAAAAAATTGAAAGAGTTTTTCCTGATATTATAGTGACATTACATAATAATAAAATAAATATAAACTTATATAATGATAATCGTCATCAGGTGATTATAAATGAGAAATATGTTAAACAAATGAAAATTAAACAAAAAGAATTATCTAATAAAGAAATCAACGTATATATAAAAGAATGTATTGCTCATGGAAAAATGCTTCAGAATAATTTAAATAGAAGAAATGAAACTTTGCTTTTAGTAGCAAGAAATATCCTAAACTTCCAAAAAAAATATTTTTTTAAAGGTGAAGAAAGTATTTTACCTTTAACTCATAAATATATTAGTGAAAAAATATTAATGAATGAGAGCACAATAAGTAGAGCAGTGAAAAATAAATATTTAAAATATAATAATAAAATATTACCTTTAAGCTATTTTTTTAGCAGTAAAATAAATAAAAAACCAAATATAAGAAGTAGTTCTTCTTTATCAATAAAAGCAAAAATAAAACAATTAATAGAAACTGAAAAGCAATTGGATACACACTTTAGTGACCAAAAAATTGTTAATAAATTGAAAGAAAGTAATATTATTATAGCACGCAGAACTGTTACTAAATATAGGGAAAGTTTAAAAATACCTAGCTCTTTAATAAGGTCAAAAAATCTTTAAAAAATATAGCAAAAATTAAAATATATCGTATAATATTGCTAAGATTTAAACATCACGCCAACCCTTAAGTAAATTTTATACCTAAAAATATATTCAAAGTTTATGGAGACTAGAATGTTAAAGTATAAACAAGATAATAGTGGTATTAATTTAACTGATTTTTTATCAACTACTAATATCTTAACTATGCATAATATTAATAATAAAAAGCAATTATTTACTAATATTTCTAATATATGTGAAAAAAATATAAATATATCTAATTCAAAATTTCTTGCACTTTTATTAGATAAAGAAGTGAATGAGAATAGTGGTATAGGAGAAGGAGTTGCAATTCCAAATATTCAAATTTCTGAAATTAAGAATATTTTTGGTGTATTTATAAAGCTTAATAAATCTATTAATTTTAATTCCATAGATAATGAGCCAGTAGACCTTATATTTACTCTTATTTCTCCAAAGAATAACCAACCAAATTATTTATATATATTAGCTTTTTTATCAAGATTATTTAAAGATAAAAAAAAATTAAAAAATTTGCGTGCATCATTCGATAAAGAAACTATATATGCTATATTAACAAATAAATTATAAATTAATAAAAAGGAATAAATATGTCTGACTTCAACGACTATAAAATTGCAGATATCTCATCAGCGGCATGGGGAAGAAAAGAAATAGAAATAGCTGAAACAGAAATGCCAGGATTAATGGCATTAAGAGATGAATATGCTAATAAGCATCCTCTTAAAGGTGCTAAAATAGTTGGATGTCTTCATATGACTATTCAAACAGCTGTACTAATAGAAACATTAATTAATTTAGGAGCTGAAGTTAGATGGTCGTCATGTAATATTTTTTCTACCCAAGACCATGCTGCTGCAGCTATAGCTGCAAAGAACATACCTATATTTGCATGGAAAGGCGAAACTGATGAAGAATTCT
>JAQWRB010000036.1 GCA_029243935.1 Alphaproteobacteria bacterium | reverse complement strand
AAAAAAATTCTTATGTCTGGAGGTGGCAGATGTAATTTTACCAATCAGTTTGTAAATGCAGATAATTTTCTATCTCATAACCACCATTTTTGTAAAGCGGCTTTAAGTCGCTATTCATCACAAGATTTTATAAATATGGTTGAAAACCATAATATTAAATATGAAAAAAGAAAGCATAACCAATTATTTTGTCTGAATTCGTCTAAAGACATTTTAAATATGCTACTCAAAGAATGTGAAAAAAATAATGTGGAAATAATAACACATTGTGAGGTAAGTTTTGTATCTAACTTATATAAAAATATAGAAGAACATAACTCTTTATATAAAGATAACAAACCTAGGTTTTTAATAAGAGGAACACAATCTTCAGAAAAAATTTTTGAGAAAAAATGTAATTCTTTAGTAGTAGCTACAGGAGGACTTTCAGTTCCTACATTAGGAGGAAGTGGTTATGGATATAATATAGCTGAACAATTTTCTTTATTAAAGAAAGATACAAGTCCAGGTTTAGTTCCATTTACATTCGATGAAAATTTTAAAGCTATCTCAGATAGATTATCAGGCATTGCTTTTGAGGTTATTGTCAAATGTAATAAAACTAGTTTTAGAGAAAACCTTTTATTTACGCATAGAGGTTTAAGTGGACCTGCAATCCTTCAGATTTCAAGTTATTGGAAGCCTGGAGATTGTATTATAATAAATTTGATGCCAAATGAAAATACCTACAACCTTTTGATACATGCAAAAAAAAATAGAAAACATTCTTTATTAAGAACATACTTAAATGATAAATTTCCAAAAGCTTTTGTATTAGAAATCCAAAAGCTCTGGTGGCAAGACTTATCAGAAAAACCTTTAGCCGAAATACCTGATAAAAAATTAAAGTTTATTGGTGAAAAAATTAATGCTTGGGAGTTAAAACCATCCTCTACTGAAGGTTATAGAACAGCTGAAGTTACTCTAGGTGGAGTAGATACAGTCTATCTTAGTTCTAAAACTATGGAAGTAAAGCATCAGCAAGGATTGTATTTTATAGGTGAAGTAATAGATGTAAGTGGTCATTTAGGAGGATTTAATTTTCAATGGGCCTGGGCTTCAGGCTATACCGCTGGCTTGTGCATATAATTTATTGTATACAACTATTTCTTCTATATTTTATAGATAGAAATTATATAAGATATGGATTAGTATTAAATAAAAGATAAATATAAAAGGTGAATTAAATGGTCAATAGAGTATATAAAAATGGTCTAAGTGTAGATTCAAAATTAGTAGATTTTATGGAATTAGAGGCTATTCCTGGAACAGGAGTGAACAATGAAATTTTTTGGGAAGGTTTTGCAAAAATAATAGAAGAATTAGGCCCTAAAAATAGTAACCTTTTAAATAAGCGTGAAGAATTACAATCAAAAATAGATAATTGGCATATAGCTCACAGAGGAAAATCCCATGACGCTGAAGCATATAAATCTTTTCTTACTGAAATAGGTTATCTAGTTAAGGATTCAGGAAAATTTAAAATAGACACTGCCAATGTGGATCCAGAAATAGCTACCGTATGTGGGTCGCAATTAGTTGTACCAATAATGAATGCTCGTTATGCTTTAAATGCTGCGAATGCACGTTGGGGAAGTTTATATGATGCTTTTTATGGCACAGATGCAATGGGAGATTTGCCTCCTCCAGGAAGTTATAGTTCTGAAAGAGGAGATAAAGTTATTGCTCATGCTAAAGCGCATTTAGATGAAGTAGTTCCCTTAAATGATAATAATTGGTCTGAAATCAATAATATTGCTGTAAGTAATGGTCAGTTAGTTTTGTCTACTGAGACTGGAGTCACTCAGCATAAAAATAATGACCAATATATTGGGTTTAGAGAAAAAGGTGATTCTATAAGTGAAATTATATTTATTAAAAATGGGCTACACATACGTATTTTAATAGACCCTGATCATATAATTGGAAAAGTTGATATAGCAAATATTAGTGATATTGTTCTAGAGTCTGCTTTAACTACTATTATGGATTGCGAAGATAGTGTTGCTGCAGTGGATGGTGAAGACAAAGTTTTAGCTTATAGAAATTGGTTAGGTTTAATGAAAGGAGACCTTTCAGAAGAATTTGAAAAGGGAGGTAATATT
>JAQWRB010000033.1 GCA_029243935.1 Alphaproteobacteria bacterium | reverse complement strand
AAAATTATTTGCAAGATCTATAACTTTAAAGGTCCCTCTTTCCTCTGGGTGGGATTGTTTAGTTGCATTATCAGGGACCATATTAAAAAGCTTTGCAGTGTGAATATAAATATCTCCTGATTGATAGGCTTTTATTTTATTTTGATCCCCTGACAAATAACCCATAATTGCGGGCTCTTGAGATTTGTAGTCTAAATAAACTAAATAATTTCCTAGGCCTGGTTTGATAAAATTCCTTGCCCATTTAGAAGCACTGAAAACATATTTAGATGAAGATGGGGAAGTTCGTCCTGTCACCGTTCCAAACATATTAAAACTTGTTCTAGTTCTGCCATCATTACCAGGAGTATATGCAGTTAATTTTGTCATATTCTGCAAGGTTCTTATTTCATTAAATTTTTCAATTTCTTCGTTGTCCAGGTTTTGTTTAATTATCTTTTTATTAGTTGTGAAATTTCCTGACTTCATTCTGGGCCACTTACGATCTAAATTATTTCTTTTGATTAACTCATTAAATTTTGAGTGACTAAAAGATAGATCTTCATTGAATACATCTATTTCTAGATTAGCTTCTCTGATCAATTCGTCTTTAACCATTGGCCAATAAGTATTAAATTTATTTACAAGATCTGTGTCTATTGGAATCCCGTTTCTTTCAACAAGAGCCACACAACCAATCGCATAACCACGATTTAATATTCTCCATAATTCACCGTCAAAGTCTTCATCTGTTTTTAGTTCTAATTTATTTTCAATATCTAAAACTTGTTTAATAAACAGTTGTCGCAATAGTTCAGTATCAGCTTCGCAGTAATCCAGAATTTGTTTTTGTTCAGCCTTGGTATATTTAAAAGGTAGATTACAAAATTCGTTTCTTCTTAAAATTAAATCTAAATTTCTTTCCTTTTCTTCTTCTGACATTTTATCTTCGATCCCGTATTGTTCAGCAGTTGTTAATAATTTTAATGCACCTTTACCGCTACGCATTGTTTTATAGAGTCTAGAAGTTTCAACATAAGAGTCCCAAATATTTGATGGTCTTCCGTGTAATAAATTTAAATGGCTTCCAACTTCTGCGGTTGAATTATAACTAATCAACAAACATTTATCGAAATCAAAAGGTGGTTGGTATGATTTAGTTTCACCATACCAAAATCTAAATTTCTCACCACTAAAGACATCAATATAAACGTGACACAAAACTTTTTCTGGGATTGTGCCGGTCGAGTCTAAAAGGAATTCTGTATCTTCTGCCAGAACCCTTTCGAAATGCTTTTCTATATAATTCAAGAATTTCATTAACTGTTAGTTCCTCCATTATTTTTCTTCTCATCTTTCTCACGGTTCCTTTCTTTTTCTATTTTATGAATTGTTTCGATTGCTAATTGTTGTTGGTGTAGATCCATTAATCTCATACTTGCGTCGTAATAATTACCGTCGCGAATATCTCCTTGAATATCTTCAAAAATAAATTCAGGGTGATCTAAATTAAAATTATTACACTCAATCCCCTCTTTCATATTTTTATAAGCTTCAAGCGGTATAGTTATTTCTTCTATCTCCATCAAAAAATCTTTTGTGATATTTTTTCTCTCTTTTCTTGTCATTTTTTCTTTAGTCATTGTTCTTGCCTCTCATTTCTTGTTTAATGTTTTTGATTATTTTATTGATTAGAATTGAATCAGGATCCAGGAACACCGGCTCAGGTTCAGGCTTTATAAAAACTCTTTGATGTGTTTTTATTCTTCCAAGTTTTACATTTTTCTTTTGTCTATAAACTTTTATTATTTCAGTAGGCATTAAACATTACCCCCAACGTTTCTAATTAAAGCTTCGTGATCCAGGGTTTCAATAATTCTTCCATCAAAAACCATATCCACTATTTCTGCATCGTCCATCTTGGACCATTCAGGAATTCGATCTGTTCCAGGGTGTGACCAGGATTGCCAACCAACAGAATTAGATTTCCATTTGGCTTTGATCCAATTACCGTCCAAACCTCTATCAATCGCTTTAAATACTGACTGTTTTGATAGCTTTGTTTTTACTGACGGAACCCATAAAAACTCTGTTCCAAACCAATTAACACATCTTAAAATTAGTTTAGTGTTGTTGGTATCATCGGCTTTATTAAAAATTTTTTCTCTTAAACCTTTGTCTTCTACCTGGACAACATAATCTAGAATTTCACCATCGGGATCATGTAATGAAACTGTCTGAACCTCGGTTAGATCTTCGTATGTAATACCTTTGATTGTGAACCAATGCATTTTGCCAGGTGATTTAATTTCTATTCCCTGACTATCTGACGGTCCATCACTTACGTTAGTTGTTTCTAGTGATACTTTCTTCGCTAGTTCTTTATTAAATTTAGCCATAACTTTATTCTCCTTGTCTATTAAAGATTGTTAATACAATGTGGATCGACCTTTCTTATTTAAGTAGTCGTTGACTTCATCAACATTATATAAGATTACACCGCCTCTATTTTTATTCTTCGGTCGTCCAACAACTGTATAGGGGAGGCCGTATTTACCCTGGCGTTGTTTTGATAAAGTTGAAACTTTAATTGAAAAAAGATCTTCTATATCTTTTGGTCTTACGAATTTTTTATTGCTCATAATTAATTATCTACACTTCCTTTTTTAATGTGTTGTTTGATTTTCTTTTCGAATTGAGCAACACCCCCACAAACTTCTTTCATTTCTTCATTTTCTTTTTGGAGTTTTAAATTTTTTTCTTCTAATTTAGCC
>JAQWRB010000012.1 GCA_029243935.1 Alphaproteobacteria bacterium | reverse complement strand
AATATTATTATTATATTGATAGTATAAGAATTGAAATATTATTAATATTACAATTGTCAAAGTTATATATATAGGTGCTTTAGAATTTTTATTCTTAATTTTTTGTTTAACCTTTTCAGAATTAGAAATTATTTCTGTTATAGTATTTACTGGATTTATATTATCTGGAAAAATACCCTCAGGTATAATTATACTATTATTATTGGCTAATTCTTTAACATATAATAAATATCTATGTGGTATACCATTGACTTTCCATTTATATATGGAGTCTATATTTATAGTAATATTTTTAGTTAGCAGGAAATTATATATCTGCTTTGGGCCTCCAAGGGATTTTATTAAGGAGGAAGTGTTCTCAGTATTAGAAGTAAAAATATTATTTTTCTTATCTTCCATTCATCTCTCAATATAATTTTCTATGTTAGATTACTCTTAATAATACTATTGGCAAAGCTTTTTAATTCTATATTATCAATAACCTGAACTTTTTTCCAATTATAAACTTCTAATATTGTTTTTGTTTTTAATCCTAAGCAGGTCACATGTATATTTTTAATATCATAATTTTTTACAAGTCTTATAAATATTTGTGCTGTCTCTGGAGAATAAAGAACTACATTTGAAATTTTATTGTTTTTAAATAATTGTAAGCAATCATATGACATTTTTTTATTAGGTATTTTTTTATAAATGATAATATGTTTAGCCTCAATATTTGCCTCTTTAAAATCTGGAAGGGGGTCGTATGCTAAATTGTTTCCTCCAGCAATTAATATTTTATTATTATCATTGTTAATATGCTTAATAACCTCATAAGCTAAAGTTTTGCCAGAATTAGCTTTAGTTTTTATACAATTGAATCCAGCTTCTAAAGCATATTTTTCTGTTACTTTTCCCACACAATAGGTTTTAATTTTATTAATTTTTTCTATTTCTTTTGCAAGTATTTTTACTGTATTTACACTTGTAATCAATAGTGCCGTATATTCTTTAAATTCTATAGGTTTGAATTTTACAGGAGAAATTTTATAAATTGGTTCTATAAGCACATTAATATTATTTTTTATTAAGAGGTCTTTAAGTGGTGCAGCTCTTTCTGTTTCTCTTAATATTAAAGTATAAGGTTTTAAATTATTAGGAATCATAACTTAAGTATTTCTAAACCTCCTTTTTCTATTAATTTATATCCTATACTTTCTCCAATCACTTGAGATTGCTCTAATTTACCAGTGCTAGACGCAGCTACCATATTTGTTCCATTGGTTGAGAACACTTTTGCAGAAATTGTAATAGTTTTATCATTAATAACGGAAGTTACTGCTACAGAAGAATGACAATCTCCATTTATAATTTTTAGTACAGATCTTTCTCCTAAAGCTTGAAGCTCTGTCAATATGTTTTTATGGTGCTCCAATTCTTTTTTAATATATTTGTTAGTTTTTAAATATGTAATTCCTATAATTCCTTGAGATGCTGGTGGCATACATTCTTCATAATTTAGTACAGAGTAATTTACATTAATTTTTAATCTAGAAATTCCTGCTAAAGCTAAAATGGTAGCAGTTATTTGATTATCTTTAATTTTATTTATTCTTGTTAATACATTACCTCTAATAGGTTTAATAATAATATCTGGTCGTATTCTTTTTACTTGGGAATATCTTCTTGGGCTAGACGTTCCTAATATAGTATTTTTGGCTAGAGACATTAAGTCTTGAGAATTTGTTTTTGATATTAATATATCCTCTGGTGCTCCCCTTGGTAGAATATAGGCTAAATCAAACTCTTCTGGAATTACTGTTGGGACATCTTTTAAGGAGTGTACTGCTATATCTATATTTCCATTTATTAATTCTTGATCTATTTCTTTAGTAAAAAGTCCTTTTCCTCCCAAAGAAGCTAAGGGTTGATCAATTATTTTATCACCTGTAGTTTTGATTTTAATAATTTTCCCACCCTCTAATTTATTTTTTACTTTTTCAGCCTGCCATAATGCCAGAGGGCTTTCTCTAGTGCCAATTCTTATTATATTATTAGATTTATTTAACATGAATTATATTTACTACATTTTAAGCTGTTAAAAAAGATTAATAGTAATATATAATAACTTTATGATTGTATTAGGAATAGAAACAAGTTGTGATGAAACTGCCGCCGCTTTAGTAAGCTCAGATCGTAAAATATTATCAGAATCTATTTATTCACAAATAAAGGCTCACAAAGAGTATTTAGGTGTAGTTCCTGAACTAGCAGCTAGAAGTCATATTGATCACTGTAGTAAAGTCATTAAAGATGCTCTTAATAAAGCAAATTTATCTATCTCGCAAATAGATGGAATTTCTGCTACCGCAGGCCCAGGTTTATTGGGTGGTTTATTAGTAGGTTTAACGACAGCAAAAGCTATATCCTTCGCGTCTAAAAAACCTTTTATAGCTATTAACCATTTAGATGGACATGCATTAACTCCAAGACTTGCCCATAAGTTAGAATTTCCTTATTTATTGTTATTGATTTCTGGCGGTCATAGTATGTTTCTTTCTGTGGAAGGGCCTGGTCAATACAAATTATTAGGACAATCTATAGATGATGCTATGGGAGAAGCATTCGATAAAATAGGACGTTTACTAGGTTTAGGTTATCCAGGAGGACCAGAAATAGAAAAAATTGCAGTAAATGGTGATCATCTTAGGTTTATTTTTCCACATCCTTTAAAAGGCCGTAATAATTGTGATTTTTCTTTTTCAGGGTTAAAAACATCAGTTAGGCAAACAGCTGAAAAATTATCACCATTAACATTTAAAGATAAAGAAGATATAGCGGCATCTTTTCAATATACAATTTGTAAAATAATAGAAGAACGTCTTAACAATGCTATACAAGCATATTTAACATATCATCCAAACGCTAAAACTTTAGCAGCTGCCGGGGGCGTTGCGGCTAATAATATGATAAGAAAAACTTTAGAGAGTGTAGCAAATAAAAATAATTTTAATTTATTTATACCTGAGGTTAAATTGTGTACAGATAATGGTGCTATGATAGCGTGGGCAGGAATTGAACACAGGTTATTAGGGCATGAAAGTAATTATTCATTTGATGTTAGAGCACGTTGGCCATTAGGAGAAAACTGTTATGAGTTTTGATTTTGCAGTTATAGGTGCTGGGGCATGGGGTACAGCAATTGCTAATATGTTGTCCAGATTAGGTAATGGGAAAGTTGTTATTTGGGCAAAAGAAAAAGAAGTAGTAGATCAAATTAATACAGAGAATAAAAACGATAGGTTTTTAAGAGGCATAAATTTGGAAAAAAATATTTTTGCAACTGAATGCTTATCCGAAGCAATAGCTTCTTATATATTTTATGTTACACCAGCACAAAGTTTTAGAAATATTATTAATCAGCAAAAAGGTTATATAAATGAGGGTAATCAAATTATAATTTGTTCTAAAGGCATAGAAATTTCTAGTGGTAATTTGCTAAGTGAAATCATACATAATGAATTGCCAAATATTAATTATAGTATTCTTTCAGGTCCATCCTTTGCGCATGAAGTGGCAAATAATATGCCTGCAGCTTTAGTTTTAGCATCTAGTAGTATTAAAAATGCAATAGATTTAAGCAATAAAATATCATCAAAGAATTTTAGATTATATCCAAGTGATGATCTAGTAGGTGTTCAATTGGGAGGAGCTATTAAAAACGTATATGCAATAGGCTCTGGTATAGTAAAGGGTTTAAATTATGGTGAGAATGCAGGAGCTGCAATATTGACTAGAGCTATATCAGAAATGGTTAGAATTAGCGTTTCCTTAGGCGGCAAAAAAGAATCTATTTTTGGGCTCTCTGGAGTAGGAGATATATTACTTACATGTAACAGTGAAATGTCTAGAAATTTCACTTTAGGCAAAGCGATAGGGCAAGGCAATAATTTAAAGGAGATCATTAATAATAAAAACACTATTGCTGAGGGGTATTTTACTACTAAGGCTATTTATAATTTAGTAAAATCCAAAAATGTAGAAGCACCTATTTTAAATTCTATTTACGATATATTGTATAAAAATGCTAATCCAAAAGATGAAGCAAAATCATTACTTAAAAGACCGTTAAAAAATAAAGAGTTTTATTAGTCTCTAAGTAGTTCATTAATAGAAGTTTTAGAACGCGTTTTTGCATCTACTCTTTTAACAATAACAGCACAATATAAAGATAATTTACCATCATCGTTATGAGAATTAGTCTTTATAGAGCCTGGTACAACTACAGAATAGGCTGGTACTTTTCCATAAAATACTTCACCCGTTTTTCGGTCAATAATTTTTGTAGATGCTCCTATATATACACCCATAGATATAACTGCACCCTCTTCTACTATCACACCTTCTGCAATTTCTGATCTCGCACCAACAAAACAATTATCTTCTATGATAACGGGTGTTGCCTGCAAAGGCTCTAACACTCCTCCTAATCCTACCCCACCAGATATATGACAATTATCTCCTACTTGTGCACATGAACCTACAGTGGTCCAAGTATCAATCATAGTGCCTGAACCAACTCTTGCACCTAAATTAACAAAAGATGGCATTAATATAGCCTCTGGTGATATAAACGCACTATATCTAACTATAGAACCAGGAACAGTTCTAAAATTGTTGATTTGAAAGTCTTTTGAACCCCATTTTGCAAATTTAGAGGGAACTTTATCCCACCAATTGCCATTTCCAGGGCCACCAGAAATTATATCCATAGGCCACAACTTGAATGATAATAATACAGCTTTCTTAAGCCATTCGTTAACATTCCAGCTTCCTTCTATTTTTTCACTAACTCTTACTTTTCCCGCATCTAATAAACTCAAACATTCTTCTATAGCGTTTCTTTCTGCACCTTTAGTAGAAGAGGATATATTTTCTTTATTATTCCAAATTTCTTCTATTGTGTTTTTAAGATCTTTCAAATTTGTATTCACAGTATTTGCCATTTTATAAATCTTCTTTCTAGTTTGCCTATTATTTATATAATTAAATTATTTAACGGTTCATGTCTAAATATATTTCTTCTAGTATTACTGGAAGGTCATATGATATGACATCAATATATGAATTATTAACATTTTCTTCTTTAATAACTTGTATGTTTTTGTCAGGATGAGATTTATTTTTTATTAGAACAGTTTGAAAACCTAGTTTTTTTGCATTAATTAAGTTTTTTGAAATGTCTTCAAAGAAAACTGCTTCATTAGGATTAATATTAAATTTATTTATAAAAATATCTAAAGATCCTTTAGAAGGTTTAGGAATATAATTAGCATTTTCTATATCAAATATTTTATTTATATAGCTATTAATTTCTAACCTTTTCATGACATTTAAAGCATGGCTTTTGGAGCCATTAGTATAAATGTATAGTTCGCCAGGAAGTTTTTTTAAAATATTTTTTAATCTCATATCAACATTTAAAGAACTTGCATCAATCTTATGAACATAGTCTAAAAAGTCTTTAGGTAAAATATTATGGTTTTTCATAAGTCCAGCAAGAGTAGTACCATATTTTATATAATATTTTTTTTGAAGATTATAAGCTTCTTCTGCTTCCATGTTTAGTTTTTTAATAATAAATTTTTTCATCCTTACATCTATTTTGCTGAATAGATTAGAAGATGCTGGATATAAGGTATTATCTAGATCAAATACCCAGTGCTTTATTTTTTTAGATCTGAAACTATTTTCCATAATTATTATCAATCATGGTCCCTGAACCACCTGTAGTAAATATTTCACGAAGTATTGCGTGAGGAGATCTTCCATCTATAATTACAGCGGCCTTAACTCCAGATTCCACTGTCTCTAAACATGTTTTAATTTTAGGAATCATTCCTCCAGTAATAATTTTTTTATTTAGCATAGATTCGACCTTTGATATGGAAATATTAGAAATTAGCTTTTTATCATTATCTAAAACACCTTCTACATCTGTAAGTAGTAATATTCTTTCTGCTTTTAAAGCACTAGCTATTGCCCCTGCTGCAGTATCTGCATTTATATTATAAGTTTCGTTATTTATGCCAAAGCCAACTGGTGCAATAATAGGAATTATTAAATTTTTGGAAAGAATATTTATAATTGATGTATCTATTTTTTTAGGCTTTCCTACAAAACCTATATCTAAAAATTTTTCAATATTAGAGTTAGGATCTATAAATTTTCCGGAAAGTTTATCTGCTAATATGATTTTAGCATCTTTCCCAGATAGACCAACAGCAAGCCCTCCAGCCGCATGAATTTTATTTACTATATCTTTGTTTATAGAACCAGATAAAACCATTTCTACTATTTCTACTGTTTCTTCATTAGTAATTCTTAAACCATCTATGAAGGATGATTCAATTTTAAGCTTGTCTAGCATAGAACCTATTTGTGGTCCTCCACCATGAACTACAACAGGTTTAATACCCAATTTTTGTAAATAAGTGACGTCCTCTGCAAAAGTATGGGCAAGTTTTTTGTTCCCCATAGCATGTCCACCATATTTTATTACGATTACTTTATCTTGAAATATTTCTATGTATTTTTCTATATCATTTACAGGTGTACCTAAAATTATAGAAATATTTTTTATAATATTATTTTTATTCATCATTATTCTTTCATAGAATTATTATTAATATTAGCTATCAAATTAAGACATTCATGAATTTTATCAATACCTATTTTTTTGTGTGCACTAGTCTCTATAATTTCAGGAAAAGCTGCAGCATATTTTTGAATTTGTTTAAAAGTATTACTATGTAACTCTGTTAAAGCATTTTTAGATATTTTATCTATTTTAGTAAAAACACATTGAAAATTGACAGCTATAATATTTAATAAATTCATTAATTCATGGTCTGAATTTTTTATCCCTCTTCTGGCATCAATTAATATAAATACTCTGGATAGATTATTTCTGTTTTTAAAATAATCTTCCATAAGTTTAGTCCATGCATATATTTTTGATTTTGAAACTTTAGCATAACCATAACCTGGTAAGTCAGATAAAAATAATCTATCTTGTATGCTATAGAAATGTATTAATTGTGTTCTGCCTGGAGTATGCGAAGTTCTTGCTAAGGCACGTTTACTGCATATTGAATTTATTAAACTTGATTTACCTACATTAGATCTTCCCGCAAAACAGACTTCAGGAATATTTAGGTCAGGAAAATGTATAATGCTTGAAGCTGCAGTATAATGTTCAGTTTGTTGATTAAAAATTAAACTTTTTTTATTTTTAATTTTTTCATTCAATTGATTATCCTATTACTTAACTGGTTTATTCGTATCCATTTTTTTCATAATAATCCATTGTTGTGCAATTGAAAGAATATTATTACATGTCCAATAAAGTACTAATCCTGCCGCAAATTGTGCAAATAAAAATATAAAAATAAAAGGAAGCATAGCCATTACTTTAGCTTGTATAGGATCAGGTGGCGCAGGGTTAAGTTTTTGTTGTAGAAACATAGTTGCGCCCATTAAAAGTGGCCATGTACCTATTATTAAAAATGAAGGAAGGTCTATTGGAATAAGTCCAAATATATTAAAAATAGAATAAGGGTCTGGAACAGACAAATCTTTAATCCAACCAAAAAATGGAGCTTGTCTCATTTCTAAGGTTACAGTTAATACTTTATATAAGGCAAAAAACACTGGAATTTGGAGAAGTATTGGAAGACATCCTGCAAGTGGGTTGGCTTTTTCTTTTTTATATAAAGCCATAACTTCTTTTTGCATTTGAACCTTATCATTCCCAAAACGTTCCCTTATTTCCATCATCTTAGGCTGCAATATTTTCATTTTGTTCATAGATTTAAATGACTTATTAGCAAGAGGAAATAAAATAATTCTTATACATATAGTCAAAGCTATAATAGCTAATCCAACATTACCCATATAGCTTGAGAAGAAATGTAAAAGGTAAGATAGTGGTTTTGTAATGATATAGAACCAACCAAAATCTATAGCTCTATCAAACATAGGTATACCATTTTCTTCATGTTTATCCAGTATAGGAACTTCTTTAGCCCCTGCATAAAATTGAGAAATATAACTTGCTTGGTTATTTGAAGCAATAATAATTTGAGGACCTAAATAACTTGTTTGAAATTTTATATCTGCACCTCTTGAAAAACTTTGAAAGTGTCCTTCAAAATTTGATTCTTGGTTTGGTATTAAGGCGGCAAGCCAATACTTATCGGTTATTCCTATCCACCCTTTTTTAGATTTTTCAGATATTTTTTTATCATCTTCAAGGTCATCATAATCTAATTCTTTAACTCTATCATTCAATACTCCTATAGGTCCTTCATGTAATATAAATAATCCTGAAAGTTTAGGTACACCAGTCCTATTAATCAAACCATATGGATATAGGATAATATCTTCAGATGTATTATTGATGATTGTTTGATGAATGCTAAACATATATTCAGTATCAATGCTAATGGTTCTTTTAAAAATTAGGCCATTACCATTATCCCAACTTAAAACAATAGGTGCCTCAGGACTTATTATAGATTTATTACTTTTCCAAACTGTATTTGCATTAGGAAGCTCTATTTTATTATTATTACTTGTTACCCAACCGTATTCTGCAAAATATGGGTTGTCAGAACCTTTAGGAGATAAAAATTTGACATTTTCAGAATCAGAAGAGAGATCTACACGATATTTTTTTAATATAATATCATCAATTCTAGCTCCTGTAAGATTAATAGAGCCATTAATAAAATCATTTTCTATAGAAATGCGCTCTGATTCATTAATTATTTCATTTCTTGCTTTAGGTAATTCGGCAATTAACTCTGGTTGAGGTGCAAAACTATCGTTCATTTCTTGAGTAATATTAGTTTTAGAAACATCTTTAGTAGGAAACAATAATTGAAACCCTAGTAAAACAACTAGAGAAGCTAGTATTGCCAGCAGTAAATTTTTTTGATCACCCATTAGATATCCTTACAATATAATATTAAAGATTATAAACCTTGTTTTATGTGTTTTATCTCTTTTAATGCATTAATTAGATCTGACTTTAATAAGCTTATATTTCTTTCAAATGTAGCTTTTCTAGCAATTAAAACATAGTCACTATTTTCTTTAGCATATAATACCAAAACCTCTTTTGCTAAAGCTCTTAATTTTCTTTTACACTTATTCCTGACTACTGCATTACCAATCTTTTTTGTTGCAGTCACACCAAACCTTATAAATTTATTGTTAGATTTATCAATACTGCTTATAGCTTGAAGAACAAGTCCTTTTTGAGGAGATGCCACCCCTTTTTTTGAAAGATTTACAAAATCCGCTCTTTTTTTTATAGATTTTATATCGCAAGACATAATTATTAGGCAGATAAAACTTTTCTACCTTTAGCTCTTCTTCTTGCTAATACCAATCTACCATTTTTAGTAGCCATTCTAGATCTAAAACCGTGACGTCTTGCTCTAACAAGTCGACTTGGTTGAAATGTACGTTTCATTTAATTTCTCCATTACTTATTTTGTAGTCTTCATTTCTTTATATAGAATTATACTTATATAGTAAAAACATTAAAGTGTGTAATTAATATGGCAGTATATAAAGAAAGGTTTATATATTATATTTATTAGTTTTTAGCACTATCTTTTTTAATAAAATGGTATATTTTTTTTTAAAATGAAAAAATATTGGAAATTATCTTTATTAGCAACTTTTTTATTAGTTATTATCGTTCTTAATTATATAGGAATGTTTTCTTTTATAAACATTTCTTTAATTAGTAAACATAATGTTTTTATTTTAGATTATATAGAAAATAATTTTTATAAAGCAGCCTTACTATATATTACAATATATATATTGGCTGTAGTTTTATCATTACCAGGTGCTTGGTTATTGACCCTAACAGGAGGTTATGCATTTGGTTGGCAAACAGGAAGTTTTATTACAGTTATAGGAGCTACCATAGGAGCATGTATTATATTTGTAATAACAAAAAATCTTTTAGGAAATTATTTTAGAAATAAAATTGATGATAAAAAAGGCATGATAAAAAAATTAGAACAAGGCATTCATAATAATGCTTTTTCTTATCTCTTATTTATGAGGTTAATGCCTATATTTCCATTTGTATTTGTAAATATAGCCCCTGCAATTATAGGGATACGTTTAAATATATTTTTATTAACCACATTTCTGGGAATTATTCCTGGCACAATTGTTTATTCGCTTATAGGTGCTGGAGCAAGTGAAGCTTTTATCCAAGGGAATCTTATGAGGCTTGATGGATATAATTCTTCAGAGATAATAATAGGTTTATCAGGTTTATCACTTTTATCTCTTTTTCCTATTTTTATAAAATATATAAAAATTATTAAAAATAAGTAGAAAGTAAAAATTGTTGAGAACTAATCACAAAACAAAACTATTTTCAAGTATTGTATTATCAGTTAGGCATGTTTACAAAAATTTTGGACCTATAAAAGCGGTTTCTGATATTAGTTTTTCTGTAGAAAAATCAAAAACTATTGGTTTATTAGGAAGTAATGGAGCAGGAAAAACCACAACAATTATGATGTTAATGGGTATTCTAAAAGTTACTTCAGGAGAGATAAAAATTTTAGAGCAAGATGTTTATAAGCATAGGAATAAAATAGCTAAGGAGATTAATTTTGCTTCTCCCTTTGTTGAACTTCCTCATAGGTTAACAGTTTTGCAAAACCTTAATGTATTTGGACATTTATATGGAGTAAAATCTTTAGCAGACAAAATCTATAAAGTTTCTTCGGATTTGGACATATTAGATCTTTTAAAAAGAAGAGTAGGAAAACTTTCTGCCGGTCAAAAAACTAGAGTTTCTTTAGCCAAATCATTAATAAATGATCCTAAAATACTTTTTTTAGATGAGCCTACCGCTTCACTTGACCCTGATAATGCAGATTGGGTTAGAACGTATTTAGAAAAGTACCAAAAAAGAACAGGTGCGACATTTATTTTAGCTTCTCATAATATGCCAGAAGTCGAAAGGTTATGTCATAATGTTGTTATGATGGGTAAAGGCAAGTTAATTGATTCTGGCACCCCTAAAGATTTAATAACCCGTTATAAGTGTAAAGACCTTGAAGAGGTATTTTTGCAGTTAGCTAGAAATGATAAGGTGTAAATAGTATGATTTTATTTTCTAGAAGAATCTATGCAATGATACTTCGTCATATTTATTTATTTATGTGCTCTTGGCCTAGAGTTTTAGAATTAATCTACTGGCCATTTTTAAATATGGTTTTATGGGCATTTATGAGCAAATTTTTATCACAAAACTCCAATATATTTTTAATGGCCTCAGGAGTATTAATTGCTTCTGTTATTATGTGGGATACTTTATTTAGAGGACAATTAGGTGTTAGTCTATCATTTATAGAGGAGTTATGGTCTAGAAACTTAGGAAATATAGCTGTATCCCCCCTAAAACCTATAGAATTAGTAATATCTTTAATTATAGCCAGCTTTTTAAGGACTCTAATAGGAGTTGGAGGGGCAGGAATTGCCGCTTATTTTTTATTTGATTTTCATTTACCTTTGTTTGGAATAGGCTTTATTCTTTTTTTTATTAATTTATTAATTATGGGTTGGGCCTTAGGTTTAGCTATTTGTGCTTTATTAATTCGTTTTGGTTTATCTGCAGAAACCTTTGCTTGGGCAGCATTGTTTTTTATTCAACCTTTATGTGGCGTATTTTATCCAGTAAGTGTTTTACCTGAGTGGTTACAACCCTTATCGCTATTAATACCAGCAACATATATCTTTGAAGGAATGCGCTTAGCATTTTTTGATGGAGTTTTTGGAGCAGACTTGCTATTAAAAGCTTTTCTTATAAACATACTATATATTGTTGTAGGTGTGAGTTTGCTATTATTCTCATACGCATATGCTAAAAAAAATGGATTATTACTTGCAAATGGGGAGTAGATAAGTTGTCAGAAATTAGGTTTTGGTGGATTAGGCATGCGCCAGTTGTTGGAAATGATGGTTGTTGTTATGGAAATAATGATGTCGATTGTGATGTGTCGGATAAAGATTCGTATAAGGTGCTCGCAAACATTCTTCCTAAAAATGCCAATGTGTATTCTTCACATTTAACAAGAACAATTAAAACTATGAATGCGACTGTTAATGAAGGCTTTAATTATAAAGATTATGCGGTGGATCCAAATTTTGGAGAACAAAATCTGGGAGAATGGCAAGGATTAAAATATGAAAAATTGCAAGAAACAACCCGGGAGCTTGGAATTTTTCATCCAACATGGCTTTGCTCGCCAGAGTATACTCCTCCAGGAGGAGAAAGTTATAATAATCTTTATCTTCGCGTAACCAAAGGAATTAATAAAATAATTGAAACTAAAAAAGAAGGAGATATTATTATTTTTTCTCATGGTGGTCCTATTAAAGCTGCTATTGCCTATGCAATTAACACGGATCCAAATTATACATTACCCTTTTGGATAGACAATTTAGCAGTAAGTAGATTTGATTTTATAGAAGGTGTTTGTAGAGTTAGGTTTATAAATTTATTACCTAAAATAATTTCTGATTCTTCAAATGTATATGAAAGGTTCATATAATAAAATGCCCTCTCCTTTTGTAATTGGACTAAAAAGAGGTTTAAAAATCTCATTAGTATTAGTAGTTTTTTATTTATTGTTAGATTATTTCTATTTTAGTAAAATAGAAAATAAAAACATTGTGACATTAGAGACAAAACAAAGCGCAAGCATAGGTGGTAATTTTGATTTATTAGGCAAAGATGGACAGGAATATAATCAAGCAAGCTTTATAGGTAAACCTTTAATAATATTTTTTGGATTTGCATCATGTCCAGATATTTGTCCATATGGGTTAACTATGATTAGTAATGTTTTAGAAACATTAGGTGATGATAGTCATAGGGTTAATGCAGTTTTTGTTACTTTAGATCCTGAAAGAGATGATTATGCTACTACTTCTCAATTTGCAAGTTTATTTCATGAAGAGATAATCGGTTTGTCAGGAAACATAGAACAAATAGATAGAGTTACAAGTGCCTGGAGAGTATATAAAAAGAAAGTTGTATTACCTGATTCAGAGTTGGGTTATACAATTGATCATTCTGCATTTATTTATTTAATGGACAAAAATGGAGAATATTATACGCATTTTTCTCATAACACAGAACCAGAAGAAATTTTAAAAGAATTAAATAAATTTTTATAATTAGTCTTTAAAGGAAGGATCTATTTTTTCCATTAATCGCATCATTGCATTAAACGCTAATTCTCCATTATCAGCTTTTTCTAATTCACTAGCATGTGTTTTAGCAATATTGTCTGAAACTTCAATTAATTCTTCATTTAGTGATCGTGCTAACATTTGAACCTGACATGCTCTTTCTAGAGAATGGAGTCTTATGAAGGCATGTGCTACAGTGGATCCTACAGATAATAAGCCATGATTTCTTAATATCATGACACTTTTATTGCCAAGATTATTGGATAGTCTTTGACATTCTTCTTCTCTAACTGTGAGACCCTCAAAATCATGATAGGCTATACGATCAGTTAAAGAAGTACTATCAAAATCAATATTTTTAATTGGGTTTTTTAGTCCAGCTGCCGCCATTCCTGCCTTAGTATGTGTGTGCATTACACAGTGAGCATCATCCCTTGTAGAATGTATTGCTGAATGGATTACAAAACCTGCAGGATTAACAGGGTGATTACTAGGTTCAACAATATTGCCTTCTAAATCAATTTTGACTAAATTTGAAGCTGTAACTTCATCGTATCTTAATCCAAAAGGATTAATTAAAAAATGTTTATCAGGTCCTGGAATTCTAACAGTAATGTGTCCGTATATTAAATAATCCCATTTTAAGTGATTAAAAATTCTATAAGCAGCGGCTAATTGAATTCTTAATTCTTTTTCAGTTAAAATTTTTTCTTTAGGTTTAAAATTATTAAGTTTTATAACTTTATTAAATTTTTCCAATTTACAGTTCCCCAAATAAGCAATATGATTATACGCTAGCATATATAATAAATTTTATAAATAAAGAATGAAAGGTATAAAAATGGATAATAACCCATTGTTTGATTTAAAGGGTAAAACCGCTATTATTACTGGTTCTAGCCGAGGCATTGGTAAAGCAATTGCTATTAGGATGGCTCAATATGGAGCTAAAGTAATGATTTCAAGTAGAAAAATAGATGCATGCAATGCAGTGGTAGAGGAAATTAAAGCTTTAGGTGGTGAAGCCTATGCACAGGAATGTAATATTGCAAGTAAAGAAGCTTTACAAAACCTTTGTGATGTATCTTATGAAAAATTAGGTAAAGTTGATATTTTAGTTTTAAATGCAGCTTCTAATCCTTATTATGGCCCTTTAGCTAAAATTACGGATGAAGCTTTTGATAAAATTATGAATAATAATGTAAAATCAAATCTTTGGCTTTCTAATATGGTTCTTCCTAAAATGGCGGAAACAGGTGGTGGAAAAGCAATAGTTATTTCTTCTATAGCAGGGATAAAAGGAAGTGATGTTTTAGGGGCTTACTCTATATCTAAAACAGCTGATTTAGGTTTAGTTAGATCCTTAGCTGTAGAATGGGGTCCTAAAAATATTACTGTAAATGCTCTGTGTCCTGGAATAATTAAAACTGATTTTGCAAAAGCTTTATGGGACAACCCGGAAATTTTAGCAAGTGTTGAAAAAAATGCTCCTTTAAAACGTATAGGTACTCCTGACGAAGTAGCTGGAGCTGCAATTTTGTTAGCATCTAGTTCTGGTAGTTTTATAACAGGCCAAAAAATAGTTATGGACGGTGGAGTTACAATAGGAGGTATTTAAAAACTAACTTAGTGAAAACTATAGGAAGATCTGTAGATATTTACAGGTCTTCCTTTAATTATATAATTAGCTAGCTGGATTTACTTCAAATAGACCTGCAGCTCCTTGACCGCCGCCTATGCACATTGTCACAACTACAAATTTAGCTTTACGCCTTCTTCCTTCAATTAATGCATGTCCAACTAACCTTGATCCAGACATGCCATAAGGATGACCTACTGCAATTGCACCTCCATTAACATTTAAATTTTCATTTGGGATACCTAATTTATCTCTGCAATATAGGACTTGTACAGCAAAAGCTTCATTGAGTTCCCATAAATCTATATCATCCATTTTAAGATTATTTCTTTCAAGTAGTCTTGGTACAGCAAATGCTGGTCCAATACCCATTTCATCTGGTTCTAAACCACTTACAGCTAAACCTCTAAAAGTTCCTAAAGGCTCTATATTTCTTTGTTCTGCCAATTTAGAATCCATAATTACGCATGCGGATGCTCCGTCAGATAGTTGACTAGCATTTCCTGCAGTAATTGTTTTATCTTCTCCTAAAACAGCTTTTAAACCAGATAATCCTTCAATGTTAGTTCCTGCTCTAACCCCTTCATCTTGTTCAAGCATTACTTCCACCTCAGATATTTCACCTGTCTCTTTATCTTGGACTAACTTAGTTGATTTTAATGGAACTATTTCATCATTAAAGTAACCAGCTTTTTGTGCAGCAGCAGTTCTTAGCTGGCTCTGTAAACCGAATTCATCCATTGCACCTCTAGAAATATTATATCTTTTTGCAACAACTTCAGCAGTTTCAAGCATACTCATATATAGTTCTGGTTTATTATTTAAAATCCAGTCTTCATGAATATGATGCTTATTAGCATGATCATTTTGTACTAGGCTAATAGATTCTAACCCTCCACCTATAGCAATTGGAACATTATCTACAATTACGCGCTGAGCTGCCATAGCAATGGTTTGCATGCCAGATGAACAGAATCTATTGACGGTAACGCCAGCAGTTGTAACCGGAAGGCCGGCTCTGATTGCAGCTTGTCTTGCAATATTTACTCCAGTAGCTCCTTCTGGGGTACCACAACCCATTATTACATCTTCTACTTCTGCCGGGTCTATATTTGCCTTTTCTACAGCATATTTTATAGCATGAGCGCCTAAAACTGCACCATGCGTATTATTAAAAGCACCTCTATAGGCTTTTCCAATAGGGGTTCTCGCTGTTGATACTATTACTGCTTCTCTCATTGTATACTCCTTTAATTTCGTTTAGATGGATTGTTAGTATCTGGAACAAATTCACTTAATTTGCCATTAGATTCTTCTAGTTTATTCATTAGGCCTGATTCTGGCCAAGATAGATTGTCAGCATTTCTATGACCATTTATTTCTTTGGCAATATTATTAACACCAATTTTATCTGCTTGCCACATAGGGCCTCCTCGATGAGCTGCAAATCCATAACCATTTACATAGCATACATCTATATCTGAGGCTCTAAAAGCATGACCTTCTTCTAGAATACGTGTCCCCTCATTTATTAAAGCTCCATGTAGACGAGATAAAATTTCGTCATCAGATATTTCTCTAGGATTTACTCCTTTTTCTCTTCTTACCTCTTCAATGATCTTATGAACTTCAGGATCTGATTCTCTCTTTCTTGTTTTAGGATCATATTTATAAAAACCTTTTCCTGCTTTTTGACCGAATCTACCTAATTCACATAAACGGTCAGCAACATCTGAAGCATATATTTTTCCTTCATAATAGTTTTCTGCTTTATGTCTCTTTCTAATTAGCCAACCTACATCATTACCGGCTAAATCATTTACAGCAAATGGACCCATAGCCCATCCCCATGATTCTGCAACAGAATCAACTTGTTCTGGAGTTGCTCCTTCCTGTACTAATAGATGTGCTTGTTGAATATACTGATGAAACATTCTGTTTCCCACAAAACCATCACAGTTGCCTGCTATAATGCCAACTTTCTTAATTTTCTTCGCTAAAGACATTAATGTGGCAAGAATATCATTTTTTGTTCTGCGTCCTCTTACTATTTCTAATAGTCTCATAACATTTGCAGGACTAAAGAAGTGTGTTCCCACAACTTCTTCGGGCCTACTTGTAGCATCAGCTATTTCGTCAATATCTAAAGTTGAAGTATTTGAAGCCAATATGGTGCCTTTTTTTGCAAGCGCATCAATTTTTGTAAAAATTTCTTTTTTAATATTCATTTCTTCAAAAACAGCTTCTACAACAATATCAGTATCTTTTATTACATCCCAATCTAAAGTGGGAGTTAAAAGATTCATTCTTTTATTCATATTTTCTTGCGAAAGCCTTCCTTTAGATACAGTTGCTGCATAATTATTTTTGATAATATTCATGCCTTTTTCTAAAAATTCGCTAGTAGTTTCTATTATGCTTACAGGGATACCAG
>JAQWRB010000011.1 GCA_029243935.1 Alphaproteobacteria bacterium | reverse complement strand
CAAATTTAGATATTTTTTTTTTGATATTATACCTAACAATATTTTTTTTAACTAAGCAAAATGAATAGTTATTTTTTTCTATATTAAATATATCTTTAGTAGAATTTAAAGATTTTATATTACTATTTTCATTTAAAATTTTTAAAATTTTTAATTTTAATAAATCATTTTCAATAATAGGAAAGCTGAACTTAGTTTTTCTGGAAAATTTAAATATATTATTTTGAGTTTTTATGATTTTTTTAACATGTAACTCTTCTAATATTGGGTCTGTTGTTTTTCTTAATTTTATATTATGGGATAAATTTGGTATAATTATATATTTATCTGTATATTCAATATTTTTAGGTTTTGGTATATTAAAATCTATTAGATTTAAAATATTATTTTTAACTTTTTCCTGTCCATAAAAGCATCGCCATTCCCAGGAATTTTTTTTATTGTTTTTAAGCATATTTATTTATAATATATTTATATTTTTTATTAAAACACATGTTATTACTTTGCTTCTGTCTCATTTATTGTATCTGCTTCCGCAGCAATTGCTGCGACAGGATCTTTGAGGTATTTTATGAGATTTTTTACTCTTTTATATTTCACATAATAATAAATAGTTCTGCCCTCGCGGCGCGACCCAATTAGCTTTGCTTCTGTTAGGCTTGTTAAATGGAAAGATAAAGTTGCTCCTGGGATATCTAATTCGGCCGCAACTTCTCCTGCAGGAATACCTTTCTCTCCTTTAATTATAAGAAGGTTATATATGGTTAATCTAGTATCATGGCCAAGAGCTATAAATGATTTTACAATGTTAGATATTTTCATACTTTTATTTCTAATAAATACTGTTGACAAATTAATTATTAATAATTACATATTCATTAATTCTATATTTCTATAATTATAGAAATATAGAATTAATGAATATAGTCTAGTATATAGTAAACATTATAAGGAAAACTGCAATATGAAGTATTTTTTAATTTTTATAGTCTTTTTATTCTCATTTCAGTCTATGGCACAAGAAAAAAAGAAGAAGGGTTTTAGTACGTTACCAGGTTGGTCAGGCGGATATAGATATTATTATGATTTAGATGAAGATGAGAAAAGTAAATTAAGGTTATTTGGAAAATTTAAACAAAAAACCGGGAATACTATTAAGTTTGGTTGGGATAAACAAATTGGAAGAAATTTAAATGACTGGAATGATGATGATGATGGAGTAATCTTTTTTGAACAAGAATTTAAATTTTAATTAATAGTATTTTTTAACAAACTAAGGAAAATTTTATGGAAATAAGTTTATTATATGCAATTATAGGATTCATACTAGCTGCTTATTCCGTAGTAGCAAATGATTCAGTTCAAACACTAGGTACTTTTATCGCGTCTAATTCTCAAAGATTTAAATGGTATTATTTATGGATGGCTGCATCTTCGGTTTTGCTTTTTACATTATGGTATGGTTGGTCACTAAATGGAGGAGATATTTCATATGGAAGATTAAATAAAATCCCATATGTAGAAATTCAGTGGTATCATGCAGCAGCTCCAGCTATTCTTCTTCTTTTAACACGATTTGGTATACCTGTTTCTACTACCTTTCTTGTTTTGAGTGCATTTGCTTCAAGCATAGTTTTCGAAAAAATGTTAGTTAAGAGTATACTTGGTTATGGGCTTGCAGCAGTAATCGCTTATATAATGTGGTTTGTAATAGCAAGGTTCCTTGATGAAAAAAGATCTCCCATCAAAAAAAGACATGAAAGTTATTGGAGAGTAGCACAATGGTGTACAACTGGTTTTCTTTGGTATACTTGGCTTAGTCATGACTTAGCAAATATAGCTGTATATCTTCCCAGGTCTCTTCCTGTAAGTTGGATGATTGCAGTATCAATTATTTTTACTAGTTTTCTAGCATGGATTTTTTATGAAAAAGGGGGACGTATTCAAAAAATCGTTTTAGAAAAAAGTACTACTACATATGTAAGGTCTGCTACCATTATTGATTTATGTTATGCTTTTGTATTATTATACTTTAAGCAATATAATGATATTCCTATGTCTACAACTTGGGTTTTTGTAGGTTTACTGTGTGGAAGGGAATTTGCTATAGCAAGTATTTCTGCAAATAATTATAAAATTAGATCTGTGCTTCCAATTGTAGGAAGAGATTTTATTAAAATGATGACTGGTTTAGCGGTTAGTGTGATGATAGTTTTAAGCATTCATTATGTATTTAATTAGACTGGCTATAGTAATAAAAATTTGAAATATGGATTTTAAATTTTTTTTATGTTATAATTTTTTCCTATTAAATACAGGTCAACTTTATATATCTAAATTTATATAATTTATAATATGGTAACGTATTCATATTATTTAAATCCATTTGAAACTATGAGAAATTATATATGGCGAGTGAAAAAAAAATTAGTTCTATATTAAAGCATAAAAGTTTGTATGGCTTAAATGATTCTTTTATCAACCGAGAATTATCTTGGATTGCATTTAATCAAAGAGTTCTGGATGAGGCAAATAATAGTAATCATCCAATTTTAGAAAGTCTGAAATTTCTTTCAATTTCAGGAAGCAATCTAGATGAATTTTATATGGTAAGAGTGGCTGGATTGCATGCTCAGGTAGACGAAGGGGTCAATATTAAAAGTTCTGACGGAATGATGCCTCAAGAACAATTAATGGCAGTAAATAAAAAAGCTAATTTATTAATGATGAATCAACAAACGTCGTGGAAGAAACTTAAAGACAAAATGAAGGATAATAATATCCATATTTTAACAAAAAATTCTTTAAGTGATAAAGAAAAAGAACATTGTGCAGAATATTTTGAAGCCAATGTTTTACCTGTTTTAACACCTCTTGCTATAGATCCTGCTCATCCATTTCCGTTCGTAGGTAATTTAGGGTTAGTTTTAAGTATTCAGCTTAAGCATAAAAAAAATAATAAAAAAAGAAATGCCCTTTTACCGCTGCCAACAATCTTACCAAGATTTATAAAAATTGAGAGTAACAAAGATAGCCTTAAAATGATTCCTCTAGAAGAAATGTTGATGCTATTTAGTAATAAAATATTCGATGGATATGATTTTTTAGGGGGTGGATTATTTAGAGTTATTCGAGATAGTGATGTAGAGTTTCAGGAAGAAGCAGAAGATCTTGTGATTTCATTCCAGAAACAGCTCCGCACTAGAAGGCGTGGAAAAGTAGTGCGATTAAAAATAGATAAGAATTGTCCTAAAATTATTAAAAATATGATTATTGATTCATTAGAAGTAAACAAAGAAGATATTATAGAAATAGACGGAATTATAGGAATTTCTAGTTTAATAGAAATATATAATGCAGGCCCTAAAAAACTATGTTTTAAAAAATTTGAAGCACGTTTTCCTGAAAGAATTAGAGAAGCAGGAGATAATATTTTTAAGGCTATTAGAAATAAGGATCTTGTTGTACATCATCCATATGAAAGTTTTGATGTGGTTGTACATTTTTTAAAGCAAGCGGCCAAAGATCCAAAAGTAGTGGCAATAAAGCAGACTCTCTATAGGACTAAAAGAGATCATTCTCCTATTGTAGAATCTTTAATAGAGGCAGCTGAAGCTGGAAAATCAGTTACAGCCATTGTAGAATTAAAGGCAAGGTTTAATGAAGAGACTAACATAAAACTTTCACAAGACTTAGAAAAAGCAGGAGTGCATGTTGTTTACGGAGTTGTTGATTTAAAAACACATGCTAAAGTTTCATTGGTGGTAAGAAGAGAGAGCAAAAGACTTAATACATATATCCATTTTGGAACAGGTAATTATCATCCGACTACTGCTAAAATATACACAGATTTATCATTATTTACTTGTAATGCTGATTATGCAAAAGATGCTTCTCGTTTTTTTAATATGGTAACTGGACATAATGATACGGATGATTGGAGCTTATTAGAAGCGGCCCCAAAAGGATTGAGAAAAAAATTATTGAAACTAATTGAAGAAGAAATTATAAACGCAAAAACAGGTAAGCCTTCAGGCATTTGGTTTAAATGTAATGCTATAGTAGACCCTATTATTATAAAAGCACTTTATAAAGCTAGTGCGAATGGTGTTAAAATAGATTTAATAGTTAGAGGGGTATGCTGTTTAAGGGCAGGGGTGCCTAATTTATCAGAAAATATTCGAGTGAAAAGTATTATAGGCAGGTTCTTAGAACATGGAAGAATTTATTGTTTTGCAGCAGGAAGACAAATGCCTTCTTCTAAAAACAAAGTTTTTATTTCAAGTGCTGATTTAATGCAGAGAAATTTTGATAGGAGAGTTGAATTACTTATACCTATACAAAATCATACTGTACATGCACAAATCTTAAAGCAAATTATGGTAGTAAGTTTAAATGATGTAAACCAAAGCTGGGAGATGGATAATAATGGTAATTATAATAGATTAAAATATGACAGAACAAAAATTTCGGCACAGGATTATTTCATAAGAAACCCAAGCTTGTCTGGAAGAGGACATGATTTACATAAAAATAAACCAGAAGCAATTATGCTTTTTGATTCTTAGCTAGCTTTCATTTTTTTATTTGTGCTTTTATTATTGTTTACTTCATGTGCTGCAAAAATAGCATAGTTTAATATTTCACTAACATTTGCCCCCATAGGCATAATTTGAATTGGTTTAGAAAATCCTGTTAATAGAGGGCCTAGAACTTGTCCTCCTCCTACTTGACCTAAAAGTTTAGCAGCAATATTAGCTGAGTGAAGGCCAGGCATTATTAAGATGTTTGCAGGTTCTGATAATCCACTAAAAGGATATAGTTCTAATAATTCTTTGTTAAGCGCAACATCAGCACTCATTTCCCCATCATACTCAAAGTCTACTTTTCTTTTATTTAAGATTTCTTTTGCTTCATGGATACGCTCTGTTCCTTTCATTGTAGGATTTCCAAAGTTTGCAAAAGAAAGTAAGGCAACTCTTGGGGTGTGCCCCAGGGCTCTTGCTTTACTTGCCGCTTGTACTGCAATATCTGCTAATTGCTCAGATGTAGGAGTATGGATTACGGTACTATCTGCAATAAAAAGTGTTCTTGTTCTTGTTATCATTATAGATAATCCAAACAATATTTTCTCTTTTTCTATAGCAATAACGCGTTTAATATCTTTTAAACTTGCATAGTAATTTCTTGTTGTTCCAGTTACCATGGCATCTGCATCACCTGTAGAAACTATACATGCAGCAAAGCTATTTCTATCTTGGTTAATAAGTCTTATACAATCTCTTTTTAAAAAGCCTGATCTTTGTAGCCGAGAATATAAAAAATCAGCATAATGAGCATTATTTTTACTGATTTTTGCATTTAGAATTTCTACACCTTTTTGGTTTGGGTCCAAACCTAAGTTTTCTATTACATCTAAAACTCTACTTTTTCTTCCTATTAATATTGAATTTCCATATCCTGCTTTATTCCATTGATATGCAGCACGTATAATTCTTTCTTCTTCACCCTCTGCAAATACCATTGTTTTAGGATTGTCTTTTACTCTTGAAGAGATCAATTGTATCATTGAAGCTGTTTGGTCTAATCTCATAGCTAATTCTCTATGATATTTTAAATCATCTTTGATTGGTTTTTGTGCAACGCCTGATTCAGCGGCGGCTTTTGCTACTGCTGGTGGAATAGTAGTGATAAGCCTAGGGTCAAATGGAGTGGGAATAATATATTGTGGACCGTAATGCAATTCTGTACCACTATATGCTGCAGCGACTTCATCAGGCACATCTTGCCTTGCTAATTGTGCTAAAGCATTTGTTGCTGCAATTTTCATTTCCATATTTATTCTTGATGCTCTGGCATCTAGAGCTCCCCTAAAAATAAAAGGAAACCCTAACACATTATTAACTTGGTTAGGATAATCTGATCTACCTGTTGCAATAATTGCATCTGGACGAACTTCATTTAATTCTTCGGGTGTAATTTCTGGATCTGGGTTAGCCATAGCAAAAACTATCGGATTAGCAGCCATTCCTTTCATCATTTTTTTTGTAAAAGCACCTTTGACAGATAATCCAAAAGCGACATCAGCCCCATCTAAGGCTTCTGCTAAAGAACGTTTCTGCGTTGTAATTGCATGGGCTGACTTCCATTGATTTAAATCAGTCCTATCTCTATGAATAATACCTTTAGTATCACACATAATGATATTATTTTTTGGCATACCCATAGCATTTAATAATTCAGCACAAGCAATACCTGCAGCACCAGCGCCATTTATTACCATAGTAAAGTTATCAATTTTTCTATTTGTAATATTCAAAGCATTAATAAGACCTGCGGCTGCAATTATGGCTGTACCGTGTTGATCATCATGAAAAACAGGTATATCTAAAAGTTCAGATAGTTTTTCTTCAATTATAAAACATTCTGGAGCTTTAATATCTTCTAGGTTTATGCCACCCCAAGATTTTCCTAAAACTTTTACACTGTTAATAAATTCGTCAGCGTCTTCGGTATTTACTTCTAAGTCTATACCATCAATATCTGCAAACCTTTTAAATAAAACGGCTTGTCCTTCCATGACAGGTTTAGAAGCAAGCGCCCCAATATTTCCCAAACCTAGAACGGCTGTACCATTAGATATGACAGCAACCATATTTCCTTTAGAGGTGTAATCATAGGCAGAAGAAGGATTTTTCTCTATTTCTAAGCAAGGCACAGCAACCCCTGGAGAATAAGCAAGAGATAAATCTCTAGCGGTCGTCAAAGGTTTTGTTGGTGCTATTTCTAGTTTACCTGGTTTCCCTTTAGAATGGAAATTTAGAGCATCTTTAGGGTGCAAAGATTTTGGCATTTATTAATCCTATATAATTAATATAGCTCTAGATTACAGCTTATAATAAATAACGTCCATCTATTTAATACAGAACTTCTGATAATTAATTTTCTGTTTAATACCGATATATTTTTAGAGAAAATTAGAGCAATATGTTATAGTAAAGCTCCAATATGAATTTGTTTGATTAGAGAAATAATATGTCAACTGATAATGAATTAGAACAACAAGCGCTTCCACTTTTATCAAAGGTTACGGGAGCAACACTTTTAAAAACAACTCCAATGTTCCAACAGTTTTTAGAAATTAAATCAGAGAATTTAGATTGCTTGCTTTTCTTTAGAATGGGAGATTTTTATGAATTATTTTTTGAAGACGCTGTCATTGCATCTAAAGAACTAGATATTGCGCTTACAAGTAGAGGTAAATATGATGGGAATCCTGTTCCTATGTGTGGAGTACCTTATCATGCATATATGCCTTACTTAGAAAAGCTTACCAAAAATAATTATAAAGTTGCTATATGTGAACAAACAGAAAGCCCTAAGGAAGCGAAATTAAGAGGTGGCACAAAGGCTTTGGTGAAAAGAGAAGTCGTAAGAATTGTTACGCCTGGAACTTTGACTGAAGAATCATTACTAGAGGCAGACAAGAATAATTTTTTACTTTCTGTATATGCAAATAATCAAAATCTAGGAGTATCTTGGTTGGATGTTTCTACAGGGGAGCTTTATACAGAAGCATGTTCTAAAAATAATTTTTTATCAATTATTGCAAGAATTCGCCCAAGCGAAATTTTGCTTATGGATACATTAGATAATTACTATGCAGATTTGATTAAAAAAACTTTTGATTGTGTTATATCTCCTTTAATTCAAAGTATAAATAATATTAAAAAAGCAGAAAAATTAATTTGCCTTCATTTTGGTGTTAAAACATTAGCTTCTTTCGGAAGCTTTTCAGAAAATGAAATTATAACATGTTGGTCTTTATTAGATTATGTTTCCTTAACTCAAAAAGGCAATTTACCTCCTATAAGATTTCCTAAATCTATAAAAAATGAATCTTTAATGCAAATAGATAATTCTACAAGAAAAAGTCTTGAAATTAATGAAACTTTAAATGGTAACAAAAAAGGAAGCTTAATAGATTCTGTAGATATGACGATGACTAGTGTGGGGGCAAGACAGTTAGATAAAGATATTTCTGCTCCTTTGACTAACATAGAAGAAATTAATAGTCGTTTAGATATGATTGAGTTTTTAATAGAAGAAAAACTAGTAAGAGAAAGTATTCGAAAAATATTAAAATCTGCAGCAGATATAGATAGAGCAAAAGCTAGGGTAGTCCTTTCTAGAGGAGGCCCAAGAGATATTGAGTCTATAAAATTAGGAATAGAGGCCGCACATAATTTAGATAACGTTTTGGAAAAAAAAATATTAAGAAATGTTCCAAAAGGTTTCGTAGCAATTAAAAATAATTTAAGTAAGTGCAGTGAACTTTTAAATACATTAAAAGACATTCTTTCCGAAAATTTACCACTTTTTATTAAAGATGGAGGGTTTGTAAAAACAGGATATTCAAAAGAATTAGATGAAGTGTGTTCTTTTCGTGATGAGAGTCGACAGCATATTTTAGAAATGGAAGCGGAGGAAAGAGTAAAAACAGGGTTAACATCACTAAAGATTAAATATAATAATGTACTAGGGTATTTTTTTGAAGTGACTCAGCTGCAAAAAAAGAAATTTTTAGAAATTCAAAATTCAGAAAGGTTTATTCATAGGCAATCTTTAAAGGGAGCGGCACGCTTTGTAACAGAAGCTCTTTCTCATCTTTCAGAATCTATAAGTAATGCAGCTGAGCAAGCATTAGACATTGAGTTGCGTATATTTGAAGAGGTTAAGAGCTTAATAAAAACTCAACATGATGCCTTAGCTAACATATCTTATGCTATTGCACGTTTAGATGTGGTTTCTTCTTTAGCAGAAGTTTCCATATTAAATTACTTTGTAAGGCCTAATATATTAGACGATCAAAATTTAAAAATAACAGGAGGTAGGCATCCAGCTGTAGAACTAGTAATGCAGAAGAGTGGTGAAAATAAATTTTTTAGTAACGACTGTCATTTAAAAGAAGAAGATAAAATATGGCTTTTAACGGGTCCTAATATGGCAGGGAAATCAACATTCTTGAGACAAAATGCCCTTATAACAATTCTTGGACAAGCAGGGTCATTTGTTCCTGCAGAAAAAGTAACAATAGGAATTGTAGATGCATTATTCAGTAGAGTAGGTTCTTCTGATGACCTTGCGAGTGGTCGCTCAACTTTTATGGTAGAAATGCTAGAAACTGCAGCAATATTAAATCAAGCAGGAAAAAAATCATTAGTAATTATGGATGAAGTTGGAAGAGGAACTTCCACTTATGATGGCCTTTCTCTTGCCTGGTCTATTTTAGAACATTTACATAATACTTCGAAATGCAGGACTCTTTTCGCTACACATTATCATGAACTAACTAAATTATCTGATACTCTTTCGTCTTTATCTTGTCATACTATGCAGGTAAAAGAATGGGAGAATAAAGTTATATTTTTATATACTGTAATTCAGGGAGTAGCCAAAGGTTCTTATGGTATTCATGTTGCTTCTTTAGCAGGTATTCCAGATTCAGTTTTAAATAAAGCTAAAATAATTTTAGAAGAATTTGAATCATTAGGAACACAATCTGCTTTAAGAACAAAAATAAAAAAAGATGATAATTTAGCAAATTTAAAGACAAATAATAAAATAAATATTTTTAATAGCTTAATTGATGATATGTCAGCTATTAGTTTGGATTTCTTATCTCCAAAAGAAGCCTTAGATAAGTTATATGAGTATGTTAAAAGAATAAAAGAATTAAAAAAGTAAAAATAGGAAATTTTTTTGTGGCTAATAACTACCATTTTAATCGAAGAGAGTTGATACAGGATATAGAGCTTTCTATATCTAATAAAAACTATAAGACTTCATTTAAGCAGTGTTTACTTCCTATACTTAAGAAGTTTATTGATAAAAATTCATTAAATATAAAAAAAATATATATGAAAAGTAAGGATGGTGTTGGCTCTGGAGAGTTACGGTCAAAAATGATAGATGGAGTTATATTAAGTGCTTTTGATACTATTAATACTTATGCTTTTCCTATAGCAAATCCTACTACGTCGGATACATTGGCAGTAATTGCTGTTGGTGGATATGGTAGGGGAAATTTATCTCCAGGATCTGATATAGATTTACTCATTTTAACACCTTATAAAATAACACCGAGAATAGAACAGCTTGTTGAAACATTATTGTATTTATTATGGGATTTGAAACTTAAGGTGGGATATTCTGTACGAAGTTTACAAGAAACTATTTTAAAAGCTAGAATTGACAATACTATTTGTACTACATTGCTGGACGCAAGATGTATATCGGGAAATCAAGATTTATGGATGAAATTTAATTCAGTTTTTCAGTCAGAAATTTTATATAAAGAAAAACATAATTTTTTTTATACTAAATTAAAAGAGAGAGATTTTCGTCATAAAAAAATGGGAGATTCTAGATACCTTTTAGAACCTAATATTAAGGAAGGTAAAGGAGGTTTAAGGGATTTAAATACTATTAGGTGGATTATTTCTTTTATGTATCAGGTCGATAACTCAGCCGACTATATAGAATTGGGCATAATGACAAAGAAGGAAGCATTATTTTATGATAAAGCAGAAAAGTATTTTGTGAACTTAAGATCAATTATGCATTATTATGGAACCAATGATTCTAATAGATTAACATTTGATCTACAATTATTAGTGGCAGAAAAATTAGGGTACACAATTCATGCTGGCTCTACACCAATAGAACGGCTTATGAAGCATTATTATTTGTTTGCAAAGGAAGTAGGTTATTTAACTAAAAGCGTATTAGAAAATATAGAAAATAAAAACTTTAATAAGTCTAATTCTTTATTGAAGAATTTAATTTTTAAATTTAAAACAAATAAAGATGGAGTATTTGAATTTCATAATAATAAAATACATTTGGCTAAAGGTATAAAAAATATTGAACCAATAGATATATTTAAAGCATACAATTTTTCAGTAGAGTCTAATTTTAATTTAAGTAATGAATTAACCAACCTAATTAAATTAAATATTAGAAAAGTTGATCATATTCGTCAGGATAAAAAAGCGAATTCTTATTTTATAAATATTCTTACAAATTTACAGCACTCAGATAAAGTTTTAAGAAATATGAATGAAATAGGAGTTCTTGGAAGGTTTATCCCGGATTTTCAAAAGGTTGTGGCAAGAGTGCAGCATGATATGTATCATACTTATACTGTAGATGAACATACTATAAATGCTATTGGCATTCTAAGAAAAATAGATAATGGAGAGTATCAAAGTAAATATAATCTAGCCTCTAAAGTAATAAAAAATATAGTATCAAAAAAAGTTTTATATGTAGCATTATTTTTACATGATATAGCAAAGGGTAGAGGAGGAGATCATTCAATATTAGGAGGACAAGTAGCCAAGAATTTATGTCCTAAATTTGGGTTACTTTCTGATGAAGTAGAAACTGTAATTTGGTTAGTAGAAAACCATCTTTTATTATCCATGATTGCTTTTAAAAGAGACCTTCAAGACCCTAAGACGATTATTGATTTAAAAAATAAAATACAATCTGCAGAGTTATTACGTTTACTATATTTATTAACAGTAGCTGATATTACAGCAGTTGGACCCGAGATATGGAATAATTGGAAAGATAATTTATTAAAGGTTGTTTATGACGAAACTTTAATGGAGATTAATGGTGGTGGAGACCAAAAGTCTAGAATAATCAGAGAAGAGAAATATATAAATAGATTAAGAGGTTCGTTGGTTAAATGGAGTAATCAAGAATTTAAAAATTACTCCAATCGATTTTATTCTTATTATTGGACCAATATAAGCTCTGATGTTCACTTGCGTCATGCAAATTTAATACTAGAGGCTGATAAAGAAAATTTAAAATTAAAAATTTCTGCTGAACCATTAGAAGATCAAGGAGTAACAGAGGTTTCAGTCTATACGCAGGACCATTTGGGCTTGTTCGCAAGGACTTGTGCTGCATTAGCTTTAGCCGGAACTTCTGTGCAGGACGCACGAATAGTAACAACTAAAGATGGAATGACAGTTAATACTTTTCTAGTTAGATCTTCAGATTCTTCTTCTATTATTGAACAAAAAAATAGATTAAATATTCTTTTAGAAACTATTAGAAAGACTATTTCTGAAGAAAGAATCCCAAAAGTATTAATTAAAGAATTCAAAAGCATACAGATTCCTTCTAGAAGGGATTCTTTTGTAATTGAACCTCGTGTCTTAATAGATAATTTATCTTCAAGGTCGCATACAGTAATTGAAATAAATTCAAAAGATAAAATAGGATTACTACATACTTTAGCGAGTGAATTTTTTTCAATAGGATTGCATATATCCACAGCTAGAATAAGTACATATGGAATAAGAGCAGTAGATGTTTTTTATGTAAAGAATCTGACAGGAGGCAAAATTATAGAAGAAAATAAAATTAACCTAATTAAATCTAATTTAATGCGAGTAATCAATGAAAAAAGTGATGAAAATTTTAAAGAGTTAGAACAAATATAATGTTTTTTTACAATTCATTATCAAGCCTTTATAAGTCTAGTGCTGTTGTGAGCGCATGGACTTTATTAAGTAGATTAATGGGATTTATAAGAGATATTTTATTTGCATCTATTTTAGGCTCAGGACCTATTGCAGATGCTTTTTTAATTGCCTTTAGAATACCTAGTCTTTTGAGAAGGTTTTTTGCAGAAGGAGCATTTTCTGCAGCTTTTATCCCTTTATTATCTAAGAAAAATGAAAAATACGGTCTACAAGGAGGAATATTATTTACATCTAAAATAGCTTCTATTTTACTAGTTTTTATTTTGCCTTTAATTATATTATCTGAAATATTTATGCCAAATATAATTTACCTAATAGCACCAGGTTTTATAGATGATGCTATTAGATTGGAATTAGCTATACCTTATGCAAGAATTATCTTTCCTTATTTGATTTTTATAATATTTACTTCTTTATTTGCGGCTTGCCTAAATACAAATGGAAAGTTTTGGTCTGGAGCTGCTGCTCCTGTAATATTAAATGCTTTTCTAATAATCTCACTTATTATGTCTAGATATGTTTCAAGGGATGTTGGAATTATTATGTCTTGGTCAGTTTTAATAGCGGGCATATTTCAGATGTTGTTTTTGGCTTGGGTAAATTATAGAAATGGATTAGCATTTAGTATTTCGTGTCCAATAGTTGATAATGATATA
>JAQWRB010000184.1 GCA_029243935.1 Alphaproteobacteria bacterium | reverse complement strand
TAGAAATAATTTGTTCTGGCCCTGCTGGTTTTTTGGAACGCTAGGAGCTATATTATTTTTTATACCGCTAATAAATTTATTTGCAGCACCATTTATTACTATACTCATTCTTCATACTATAAATTTAAAGGGTTTTAATGGACCAATTGCAGATTAATTTAATAGTTTTGAAGGACATAACTCAGAAATAATGCATTCGTTACATAGAGGGCTTCTTGCTTTACATGTGTATCGCCCATGTAAAATTAGCCAGTGATGTGCATGAAAAAAAAACTGTTTAGGAATACGCTTAATTAACTGTTCTTCTACTTCATCTACATTTTTACCTATTGCTATTCCTGTCCTATTAGAAACTCTATATACATGGGTATCCACAGCAATAGTTGGCACACCAAAAGCCATACTTAAAACAACATTAGCCGTTTTTCTCCCAACACCCGCTAATGACTGTAATTCCCTATGAGTTTTTGGTACTTTACTATTAAAATTATCTATAAGTTTTTGTGAAAGGCTAACTATATTTTTAGCTTTATTTTTATATAAGCCAATAGTTCTAATGTTTTCTATAATTCTGTTTTCACCAAGTAAAAGCATTTTTTCCGGCGTTGATGCTAATTCAAAAAGTTTTCTTGTAGCTTTATTTACTCCAATATCTGTGGATTGAGCGCTTAAAACTACTGCAACTAATAAAGTATAAGCAGATGTGTACTCCAACTCTCCTTTAGGCTCTGGGTTAATTTTAGAAAAACGTGAAAAAATTTCATATATACTGTTTTTTGATAAACTCTTAACCAAAGGCACCTCTAACCATTAACTTTTTATTTGCAAAAAAATATTATAACCCTAGTTTTATAATATGAAATATTATTTAAATATTAAAATATATCCCAATCAATCCTTAACACCAAAAGGTTTATTGCTTTTAATGTTTATTATTATAATTCCTGCATCTTTTATAGGGATTACTTTTTATATTTTGGGCGCTTGGCCAGTACTTGGTTTTATGGGTCTAGAAGTGCTTTTAATTTACATTGCTTTTAAAGTTATTTTTTATAAAAATAAATTTTATGAGCATATAATATTAGATAAAGAAAAACTTAATATTCATTTTAAAAAACAAAATAAAATTATTAAAAAAATAGAGTTAGAGCCTACTTGGCTTAAAGTTAATATTGAAAAAATATATGAAAGTGAAGATATGCTTACTATTTCTTCACATGGAAAAAAAATAATTTTAGCTAATTTTCTTATACCAGAAGAAAGAGCAAAGGTAGCAAAAATGATCCGTTATGGTTTAAGTCAATGGAAGAATCAACACAGTATTAACTAAGACCCAATACATCTTTCATACTATAATAGCCGGCTGATTTATTATGTAACCAGAGCAACGCTCTAACAGCGCCATTCGCAAAAATATCTCTATTAGATGCTTTATGCCCAATTTCAATTCTTTCACCATTTCCAGCAAAAGTTACAGTATGGTCTCCTATAACATCTCCTCCTCTTTGAGTTGAAAAGCCAATAGCTCCTTTTTTTCTTGGTTTCTCAATTCCCCAACGTGGTTTTATAATTTTTTCTTCAAGATTAATTCCTCTACCTTTTGCCACAGCTTTACCTAAGGCAAGAGCTGTTCCAGAAGGTGAGTCTAATTTATCTTTATGATGCATTTCATGAATTTCAATGTCGTATTCTTCATCTAAACTTTTTGCTAATTGCTCTGAGTAATGTAGAGCAATATTAACCCCTATACTCATGTTAGCTGAGCACATAATTGGTATAGTTTTTGATAAACCTTTAATCTGCATAACTTGTTCTTCTTCTAAGCCCGTAGTACCAAGAACATATGTACAATTATATTTTGAAGCGTTAGTAATATTCTCTATGGCTGCCCCTGCAAAAGAAAAGTCAATCACTGCATCACAGTTTTCAAAAAAGATTTTAGCATCAGAAATTATTTTAATACCTAAAGGCTCTATATTTGCAACTACTCCAGCATCTCTCCCTAAATTAGGGTTTTTAAAATGTTCTAATGCCCCAAAAACCTGCATTTTTTCGTTTGCTTGTACGGCCCTTATAAGTGCTTTCCCCATTTTTCCTGAGGCTCCACAAATACCTACCTTTATTAATGACATAATATTTACTGCCTTATTTTTTCAACCTTATTAATAAAATTATTACTATCTGGATGATTTGATTTTTCCTCTAATTTTTGTAGCTCTTGTAAAACTTTCCTTTGTTTTTTACTTAAAGATACTGGTATTTCTGTGTAAACATCAACATATAAATCACCTTTATTAGACCTATTTACAACTGGCATACCTTTGCCTCTTAATCTAAATCTATGACCAGACTGCGTTCCTTCTGGAATTGTTACGCGCACTCTACCTCCCTCAGGCGTTGGGACATCAACTACACCTCCTAAAGCAGCAAGAGTCATAGGGATTTTTGCCTCAATTAACAGATCTGAGCCATCCCTATTAAATAAAGAGTGTGACCTTAACTGAACAAATAAGTATAAATCTCCATTTGCTGTGCCATTAGGTCCGGCTTCACCTTCTCCTGAAACTCTTATTCTAGTGCCATCATCAACACCTGCAGGAATTTTTACATTTATAGTTTTTTCTCTTTGGACTCGACCTTCCCCACTACAAGGCCTACAAGGATTATTTATTATTTGCCCATTCCCTCCACATTTTGGACATGCTCTTTCTACCATAAAAAAGCCTTGACTAGACCTAACTTTTCCAGCTCCATTACAAGTACCACATGTCATAGGCTGAGCACCTTCTTCACCTCCAGAACCTTTACAACCAGAGCACATAACATAAGTATTTATTTTTATATCTTTTTTAAGACCAGAATAAGCATCTTTGAAATCTAAATCTATATTAAATCTAAGATCTCCTCCTCTTTGTGCTTGTCTTCCACCCCCGCCAGCAAAATCCCCAAATAAATCTTCAAAAATATCTGAAAAACCTCCAGCTCCTCCTCCAGCGCCTCCTGGCCCCCCTGAGTTTCCTTCAAAAGCAGCATGCCCATAACGATCATAGGCTGCTTTTTTTTCTGGGTCTTTTAAAACCTCATAGGCTTGACCTATTTCTCTAAATTTAGCTTCGGCTTTTTCATCACCAGGATTCTTATCTGGGTGATATTGCATAGCAAGTTTTCTATATTTTTTTTTTAGCTCTGCATCAGAAGTATTTCTATCCGCTTCCAAAATTTCATAATAATCACGCATCTTATTTACACCTATCTTTTAAAAAGAAATACGCTTTAATTATTTATCAGCAGTTTTCTCGTCATTTTCATTTGGTTTAACTTCTTCAAAATCAGCGTCTACAACATCTGCTTCTTCAGAATTATTTTTATTCTCTCCATTTGCACCGTCTGCTGTGGCTTGTTCTTGGCTTTCCTTATACATCATTTCTCCTAATTTCATAGCAGCAGTATTTAAAGGCTCAACTTTTAAATTAATTTCTTCACTGGTAGCGTTTTCATTAGCAAGTTGCTCTTTTAAGCCTTTCAATGCCTCCTCTATTTTATCCTTATCTTCTGCTGGAAGTTTCTCTCCGTGTTCTTTCATACTTTTCTCAGTAGAATATACTAAAGCATCTGCTTGGTTTCTAGATTCTATAGATTCTTTTTTCTTCTTATCTTCTTCAGCATGTGATTCAGCATCTTTTACCATATTGTCAATATCTGAATCTGAAAGGCCTCCAGACGCTTGTATTTTTATCTTTTGTTCTTTATTTGTAGCTTTATCTTTAGCAGACACATTTACAATACCATTAGCATCTATATCAAAAGTAACTTCAATTTGAGGCATTCCTCTAGGTGCAGGTGGAATACCTACTAAATCAAAATTTCCTAACATTTTATTATCTAGAGCCATTTCTCTCTCCCCTTGAAATACCCTAATAGTAACAGCTGTCTGATTGTCATCAGCAGTAGAAAAAGTCTGACTTTTTCTAGTTGGTATTGTTGTATTTCTTTCGATAAGCCTAGTAAAAACTCCTCCTAAAGTTTCTATTCCTAATGATAACGGAGTAACATCTAATAATAAAACATCTTTAACATCACCAGCTAAAACTGCTCCCTGAATTGCAGCACCTAATGCAACACACTCATCAGGATTAACACCTTTATTTGGTTCTTTTCCAAAAAATTCTTTAACGGTTTCTACAATTTTTGGCATACGCGTCATGCCTCCAACCAGAACAACTTCATCTATTTCACTAGCTGTAACTCCAGCGTCTTTTAATGCTGCTTGACAAGGGCCAATAGTTCTTTTTACAAAATCCTCAACTAAACTCTCAAGTTTCGCTCTAGTCAATTTAATAGTTAAATGCTTAGGGCCTGAAGCATCTGCAGTTATAAAAGGTAGATTAATGTCTGTTTGTGTGGCTGAAGAAAGTTCTATTTTAGCTTTTTCAGCAGCCTCTTTTAGTCTTTGTAATGCCATATTGTCAGATTTTAAATCAATGCCACTTTCTTTCTTAAATTCTGCAATTAAATGTCCAACAATTTTAGTATCAAAATCTTCGCCTCCTAAAAAAGTGTCCCCGTTTGTGGATTTAACTTCAAAAACGCCATCACCAATTTCAAGAACAGAGACATCAAATGTCCCTCCTCCTAAATCATATACAACAATAGTACCTGATTCTTTCTTATCCAAACCATAGGATAAACTAGCCGCTGTTGGTTCATTAATAATTCTTAAAACTTCTAAACCTGCAATTTTACCTGCATCTTTAGTTGCTTGACGTTGCGCATCATTAAAATATGCAGGAACAGTAATGACTGCTTGCGCAACATCATGTCCTAAATGAGCTTCTGCAGTTTCTTTCATTTTTTGTAAAATAAATGCGCTAACTTGACTTGGAGCATAATCTTTTCCTGCTGCGTTAACCCAAGCATCACCACTTTCAGACTTAATAATTTTATAAGGAACCATATCTTTATCTTGAGTAACCTTCTCATCTGAAAAAGGTCTACCTATTAAACGTTTAATAGCAAATAATGTGTTTTCTGGGTTAGTTACAGCTTGTCTTTTTGCTGCTTGTCCTACTAACGTTTCTCCATTATCTGTGAATGCAACTATAGAAGGCGTAGTTCTTGAACCTTCTGCATTTTCTATTACTTTAGCATTGCCTCCTTCCATAACAGCAACACAACTATTAGTAGTTCCTAAGTCAATTCCAATCACTTTACCCATTATATTCTACTTTCTTTAAATATTATTAAAACATGTAGCAGACATATGGGGATTAAAAATAAAAACACAAGTCTTAGGTCTAAAAAATTTAGTCCAAACTAATATTTTTAATATTTTGTCCTAATACATCAACTAAACTATATAAAAACTTATCTTCTGTTTCTGGGAATACATATGTAAAATGTAATCTAGAGAGAATATTATTTTTTGGGGAAAAAATATGCCAAAAATAATTATTTAAGATAACTCCCGTATCTTTATCTTCTTCTGACTTAGAACAAGAAATTAAGTAAATATTTTCTTTCGTAGAATGTAATGCAATATTCTTAACATTTTCATCTGCTCCAATAGAAGACGCTATATGTTGCATATATTCTATAGTTATTTTAGTGTCTTTTGTAATTTCTATGTCATCGGAGTTCAAAAAAAGCATAGCCTCTTCATATCCTGTGACTCTACTTACTAAATTTTTTTTATCTTTATCTATTTCTGTTGGCCATGAAGATGGCATTAATATACTAAATCCTTTCCATGGGCTAATTTTTTCTAGTTTTAGTCTAAGTATCCTTCCTGCAACTTTAGCTTCTTTATCTAAATCTGTTTCTTTTTCTAGAAAAGAGCACTTCTCTAAATATTTTTCTATGTCTATTAATATGTTTTTGACTGCTATATCTGAGGAAGGGTTTGAGGTCCAAGCTAAAGCTAAAGTCACTAATCTAACTGTTCTTCCACCTATTATTTTTGCTTTTCTCCATACTTTTACTTTTTCTCCAGATTCTAAATTAGCCTCATATTCAATTCCATAAACCTCATTTTTACTGCTTTTTATTTCCAAGTCTGGGTGAGTTTCTAATAAAATAGGATCAAATAAATGCTCTTTTAGTTTATTATTTTTATTATATTTTGGGTCGTCAATACTAAGAATTTTTACCCCTAAAACAGGGTACTTTCCTGTAGTAAACCTAATATCTGCTTTTGAGTTATCCTCTTCAAAATACGTAACATTCCAAGATGTGTCTAAAGGCATTTCAAAAGAATTGTAGCCAAGTTTTAAACTATCCATAAATACAACCTATCATTTATTTCTTTTTTACTACTTCTTTGCTCACTCCAACCATAGCAGGCCTTAATAGCCTATCAAAAATTTTATACCCGGCCTGCAAAACCTCACAGATCTGCCCTGGCTTATAGTCATTTGTTGGAACTTCTAGCATTGCTTGATGAATATTATGATCAAAGATATCTCCTTTACCAGGGTTTATTATCTCTATTCCATTTTGCTTAAATACTACAGAAATATCTTTAAGAGTAAGCTCTACTCCTTGATGTAAAGACAAGTAATTTTTTTCTATATCTTTTTTCTTTTCTACATCTTTAGGGCTAGCCGCTAAAGCTCTATCAAAATTATCAAGAATAGTGATGAGTCCTTTGGCTAGATTTGAAGGACCGTATCTTGCATTCTCTTGCTTCTCTTTCTCCATCCTTCTTCTCATGTTTTCTACTTCAGCCAATGCTCTCAATTTTGCATCTTGCGCATCTAAAAGTTCTTCTTTTAGCTTATCGACTTCAGATAACACTTCCTCTTGGCTATCTACATTTGTTAATTCTTCTTTTTCATTATTTTCCTTCATATTTTCATCTTCAAGTTTAGGCTCTTCGACTTCATTCTTTTTTGTCATACTAACTCCTATTTAATATAAATTAGATATTGTCACTCTATCTCTCAGATACAAGTAATTATTTAAATAACTTTGAAATTGCCTTAGCAGTAAAATCAACCATTGGAATAATTCTGCCATAATTCACTCTAATAGGGCCAATTACACCTATAGCGCCTAATGTTTTAGTTACATCACTCTTAGCTTTAATTGGAGCAAGTATCATGGAGCATCCAGAATAATCAAATAATTTATTGTCTGCACCGATAAAAACATGAACCCCAGGTCCAGATACTGAGTTTTTTAACAGTTCTGCTAATGTTTTACCTTGTTCTATTTTTTCAAATAATTCATTTATTTTTTTAAAGTCTTCTTGTGTATTTATATCAGCATAAATATTGTTTTTTCCTGTAAGAATTAAAGAAGAATGATTTGTGTTTGCACTTTTAATAGCAAGCCCTGCAGTTATTACTTTTTCAGATATTAAATCTATTTCTTTCTTATGATTAACTAATTCCTCTTCAATTTTATTTTTTGCCTCCTCAAGGGTGACCCCAGAAATTCTAGAGTTTAAAAAATTTGCAGCTTCAATCAAATTAAAAACTGGTGTTCCTTTTGGAATATCTATTAATCTGTTTTCTACTAATCCTAATGTATCCACAATAACCACTAATGCTCTATTTGCATCTATAGGAACAAACTCTATATGTTTTATTGCTCTTTGAAATGTAGGCGCCATAACTAAACTAACACAATTGGATAGCCCTGCAAGAGCAATAGAGGTTTCACTTAAAATATCCTTTAAGCTTTTTCCCATTCCAGCACTTAATGCCTCTATATGTTTTTTTTCTTCACTAGAGATATCTCCTATTTGCAACAAGCCATCCACAAAAAGTTGTAAGCCACTTTCCGTTGGAAGTCTGCCTGCAGAAACATGTGGTGACTTCAACAAATTTAATCCTTCTAAATTAGACATTACATTTCTGATTGTTGCAGATGCTAAAGATGGGGACATTTTTTTAGACAAAGTATTTGACCCAATAGGGTTTCCTGTTTCTAAATATGATTCAACCACATATTGTAGAATTTTTCTAGACCGACTGTCTAAGGATGAAAGTAAAATATTATTATTTTTATAATTATTCAATTAAATTTTCTCACTGTATATATTAATAATATTATATAGTATCTAAATAGGAAATAATAAATGAATAATAAATTAATGCGAAGGCCTTCTGGCAGAGATGCCAATCAACCAAGAAAAGTTGAAGTTATTAAACATTATATTAAGAATGCTGATGCTTCTTGCTTGATAAATGTGGGAGAAACAAGTGTTATATGCACGGCTTCCTTAGACAAAAGAATCCCAATGTGGCTAAAAGGCTCTGGTAAAGGGTGGCTAACGGCAGAATATGGTATGCTGCCTGCATCAACAAATACTAGAAATGATAGAGAATCTTCGAAAGGTAAGCAAAGTGGTCGTACACAAGAAATTCAAAGATTAATAGGGCGTTCTTTAAGAGCAGCATTAGATTTAAAAAAACTTAAAGAATTACAAATAAAAATAGATTGTGATGTTATTAATGCAGACGGTGGAACTAGAACTGCCTCTATAACTGGGGGTTGGATTGCTTTAAGCTTGCTTATAAAGTCATTATTAAGAAATAAAATATTGAAAGAAAACCCTATTGTTGATCAAATTTCAGCAACTTCTTGTGGCATATATAAAGGAATAGAAATCATAGATTTAGATTATAGTGAAGATAGTGATGCTGATACAGATGCCAACTTTGTGATTTCAAAATCTAAAAATCTTATAGAGGTTCAAGCAACGGCAGAAAAAGGTAATTTTAATAAAGAACAATTAAATAAGATGATTGATTTGGCTTCTAACGAATCAAGAAATTTATTTAATATACAAGATAGTATAATTACTAATGAAAAATAAAATACAAATACCTAAAACAATAGTAATAGCAAGTCATAATCATGGAAAAGTAAAAGAAATAAATATTCTTTTAAATGATATTAACGTCACCGCAATACCTATTTCTGTATTTTCTAAAAAAGAGCCTATTGAAGACGGAAATAGCTTTGCACAAAATGCATTGATTAAAGCTAGAAATGCTAAAAATTTATCTAAACAAACATCATTAGCTGATGATTCTGGTTTATGTGTTGATTCTCTTAATGGAGAACCAGGGATATATTCCGCAAGATGGGCTGGAGAAAGTAAAAATTTTAATTTAGCTATGTCGATTATAGAAAAAAAATTAATCAATATAGAAAATAAAAATGCTCATTTTTTTTGTGCACTTGCTCTAGTTACGGAAAACAATAAAGAATATGTTTTTGAAGGAAAAATTAATGGTAAATTAACTTTTCCTCCTCGTGGAAACAAAGGATTTGGATATGATCCAGTATTTATACCAGAAAACAAAACACTTACTTTTGGTGAAATGGCCCCCCAAGAAAAAGAGTTAATAAGTCATAGAGCGCATGCTTTTAATCAATTTAAAGAGAGTATTATTGTTAAATAAAAGTAAAGAAATTGCTGTATATGTGCACTGGCCCTTTTGTGCAAAAAAATGTCCTTATTGTGACTTCAATAGCCATGTATCTAAACAAGAAATAAATTATAAAGACTGGGAAGCAGCCTATAAAAATGAAGTTAATATAGAGCAAGATAAACTTGGGGGAAAAATTGTAAGAAGTATATTTTTTGGAGGAGGCACTCCAAGCTTAATGCCTCCTAATTTAGTAGATTCTATTATACAACACATAGGAAAAAAATGGGCCATTACAAACAAAACAGAAATCACTGTTGAGGCTAACCCTTCGAGCGTTGAAATTCAAAACTTTAAACATCTTGCAGTAAATGGGGTAAACAGGTTATCACTAGGTATACAATCTTTGAATGATAATTCTTTAAAATTTCTTGGTAGAAATCATAAAGCAAAAGATAGTTTAAAAGCTTTAGAAATTGCTAAAAAAAACTTTGATAGAGTATCGTTTGATTTAATTTATGGGCTTCCTCTCCAAACAGCTGCTGCCTGGGAAAAGGAGCTTGCAGATGCTATAAGCTTATCAGGCGAACATATGTCTGCCTATCAATTAACTATAGAAAAAGGAACTCCTTTTTACTCTATGCACAGAGACAAAAAAATTGTCCTTCCTTCTGAATCTACACTCTTAAACTTATACAAAATTACAGATTCTATACTTAAAAATGCAAAGCTAGAAAAATATGAAGTTTCAAATTATGCTCTTAAAGATGCTGAAAGTATTCATAATGTAAAAATATGGGAAGGGTTTGAATATTGTGGTATAGGGCCAGGAGCCCATGGAAGAATACAAAAAAATAATAAATGGTTTGCCACACATAAATACTCTTCGCCTAATATATGGCTTTACAAAAATTTAAAAGGAGATTCTAGTCTATATAAAAATGATGTTATACATCCAAGAGAAAGAGCTCAAGAAATTCTATTGACAAGCTTAAGATTAACCAAAGGTATGAAAATTAAAACACTTTTTGAAAACACAAATATTACAAAATTAGATACATTCATAAATATAGATAACTTATCTAGGTTTAAAAAAATTGGCTTAATTCACATTAACCATGAATCTTTAAAAATAACTAATAAGGGTTTCCCTCTTTTAGATACTATAATTAATAAATTGCTATTATAAATTAAGGCATTATGTCACGTTGTCTTACAAAATTTCTTTCCATGACTTTATACGAAACAAACTTCCTGTATATGGTTCCACTTTTATCCGCCCTAAAGAAACCAAAAATACCATTAAAACCGGAAGAGTTAGTTATAAAGCTAATAAAATCAGACATACTTTCAGTTTGCTTTAAAGCAATTGAGCATAATGCTAAGACATCATAGCCAAGCCCACTAAGTTCTAAAGGTATAGAATTATATATTTTAAAATACCTAGAGACAAAGGCTTCAAAAGAAGATTGTTGAGGAGCTATAAAATAACCGCCAAGCAAGGCTGGTTCATCTAGTACTGCAGGGTTGTTCCAACCAGAGATTCCAAAATATTTTATTTTTTTAGGATCAATTCCCCGATATTGCGCTCTGGCCGAAATTTCTTTTAATTGCTTACCTGAAGCTATTATTAACAAGCCATTATATTGTATGTTTTTCTCTACTTTTAAAAGCTTTCCTAAATCAGAAAAATCATTAGATAAAACATCATAAAAATATATATTATTAATTTTTATATTGTTTTGTTCACTCTGCTTTCTACTTTCTTGTAATGCAATCTCTCCATAATTACTATTTGGAACAATAATAGCGATATTGCTTATTGAGTTGCTTAGCATTTCATTAAATATTGCCTTAATTTGTTGTTTAGGTGAAAACCCTAAAACCCATAAACCATTTTGTTTTATGGCCTCATCATTAGTAAATGAAAAAATTGGTATCTTTATATTTATTTTATTTCTTATTGCTAAAGCTTGAGAAGAAAAAATAGGTCCAATTAAAATCGATGCGCCTTCTCTTTCTAGTTGCTGTGCTGCCAAAAGGGCTTTATCCACCGTATCTCCAGAATCACTAAATATTAACTGAATATTTTTACTTTCAGTCTCAAATAATGCCATTTCAACTGCATTATATATTGCCTTACCTAGCCCTGCATATTCTCCCGATAATGGAAGCAACAACCCTACCTTAATAGTCTTTTCAAAAACTAAAATACTTTTTTCTTCTTTTTCTATTATATCAGATTTTTTTACAGTTATTGTGTTTTCTATCCCTACAGACTCGTTCTTTTTTTCCTTACTTATAGATTTTATTGTCTTATGATCATTATCCTTATTTTCTTCTATATTTACATCAATTAAAGCCTTTTCCTTATCATTAATTATGATTATTTCTTTTTCTTTTACACTCTCAATTGTAGAGCAAGAAATTAAACTTACTGTAAATAAAATTTGAATACATAAATAAAAATATTTCACAAAAAACAACCTTTTTTAAATATACTAATATAGAGTTTAATAATAAATAAACTAAATTGATATAAGGCATTATGAAAAAAGTAAACTTAGGGACTATTTCCGTCATAGCAACTCCTATTGGAAATGCAGAAGATATTACAATACGTGCTTTAAAAACGTTACAAGAGGTAGATATAATTGCTTGTGAAGATACAAGAGTAACTTCAAAACTATGCAATATTCATAAAATAAACTGTAAAGGAAAGCTTGTTTCGTATCATGAGCATAATTCTCAAAAAATGATACCTATAATAATAAACAAAATTAAAAATGGTGCAAACATAGGTATAGTAACAGATGCTGGGACTCCTTTAATATCAGACCCAGGTTATAAATTAATACAGGCCGCCCTAGACGAAAATATTATAGTTAGAAGTGTTCCTGGACCTAGTGCTTTAACGGCAGCTATTTCAATTTCTGGAATTAGTTCAGATCAATTTCTATTTTTAGGTTTTCTTCCTAGAAAGCCTACCTTGCGGAAATATAAAATACATTCAATTGCACAAATAGAGGCATCAATAATTATATTTGAAAGCGCACATAGGATTAATAAATTATTAAAAGATTTATATTTATTATTAGGTAATAGAAAAATCAGTGTATTGAGAGAAATTACAAAAATGTATGAAGAAAATATAAGAGGCAATATAAGCGAAGTTATCGAGCATTGTTTAAGCAAAACTTTAAAAGGAGAGATAGTGCTTATAATAGAAAAGGCTGAGAATAAAAAGCCTGAATATTCAGATGAACAAATTATCAGCATGATAGAAGTAAAGCTTCCTAAATTAGGTATTTCTAAAGCCTCTAAAGAAATTGCAAAAAAGACTTTCATTAAAAGTGATTATATCTATAAACTAGCACTAAGCATAAATGAACGTAAATCTTAATTATTAAAAGGAATCTCAATGCTTAAAAAATTATATAGTTTTGTTTGCCTATTGTTTTTAATTACTTGTCTTTCTGGTTGCGCCAGCACTCTTTTAGGAGGAGCCGCTGTTGTAGGCTTAGCCTCTGTGCAAGAAAGATCTATTAAGGACGCTACTATAGATATGAAACTAGGGTTACAATTACAAAAAAAATTATTTACACTTAGTAAAGATAAGCTTTTTGGTTCTGTAGATGTAATAATAATTGAGCAAAGAGTAATGATGATTGGCAATGTAGAATCACAAAAACTAAGAGACTTGGCTACTCAGGCAGCTTGGGAAATTTCCCCTAAAATAAAAGATGTTTTAAATGAAATAACTATAGGAGAAAAATCAACTATAATAAGTGAAGCCAAAGATGCAAGAATATCTTTATCTTTATCAGGTCTATTAATTGGGGATTCAGATATTTCGGATATAAACTTTAACCACTCTGTATCGAAACAAGTAATATTTTTAATTGGGATTGCACAAGATAATGAGGAATTAAATAAAGTTATTAACCATGCAAGGACAGTAAAAGGTGTAAAAAAAGTTATTAACCATATAATTCTAAAATCTTCTAAAAAAAGAATATAATAATATGGCAAAAATTTCTGTTCAAATGGACCCTATACAACTTGTGGATATAAAAGCTGATACAACTTTTTCTCTTACATTGGAAGCTTACAAAAGAGGTCATGAATTATTTTATTATAACCCTAAAAATTTATCTTATTATAATGGCAAGGTTTATGCTAAAGGGCAAAATATTATTAAAATTCAAGACTCCCTTCTTGACCACGTAACTCTTTCTGAAGAAATAACAAAAGATTTATCAGAAGAAGATGTAATCTTATTAAGACAAGACCCTCCTTTTGATATGACATATATAACAAATACACATATTTTAGAAACTCTCCACCCTAAAACTTTTGTTGTTAATAACCCATTTGAAGTAAGAAATGCTCCAGAAAAATTATTTGTTAATAACTTTAAAGAGTTCATTCCAGAGACTTTAATAACAAGAAACCTAATAGAAATTAATAAATTTAGAAAAGAGTTTAAAGAAATAATAGTTAAACCCTTATATGGAAATGGAGGAAAACAAATATTTCATATCAGAGAAAATGATCCTAACCTGTCTTCTTTGTTAGAGATGTTTTTTGACCATTCTAACGAGCCGTTAATTATACAACGTTACCTTCCTGAAGTACGAAAAGGTGATTGTAGAATAATTATGATCAATGGTGAAGTTGTGGGAGCAGTAAATAGGGTGCCTCCTAAAGGCGAAGCAAGGTCTAATCTACATGTAGGTGGTACTGCAGAAAAAAAAATACTTTCTAATAAAGAAATGAAAATATGTGAAGCTTTAAGTGAAGAATTAAAGAAAAGAGAGCTTATTTTAGTAGGATTAGACATAATAGGAAATTATTTAACGGAAATAAATGTTACCTCTCCAACAGGCATACAAGAAATATCTAAATTTAATAAAACCAATCTAAGTGCTAAATTTTGGGATGCAGTAGAGAGCTATATTTAGTTTATTAATAGTTTCTTTATAAAACCTCCTAAAGGTTGTCCTCCCAATATATGAAAATGCAAATGTTGTACTTCTTGATGGCCATCCTCTCCTATATTGGTTAAAACTCTATACCCATCATTCATAATTTTTTCTTTTTTAACTACTTTAGATATACAATCAAAAATATCTACTTTTTCAAGGCTATCCGCATATAATGTAAAATCTTCCAAGTTTAAATAAGGTTTTTTAGGAATTACCAAAACATGGACTTTTGCACGTGGGTTTATATCTCTAAAAGCTAGCGAATGATCCGATTCAAAAACCTTGTCGCATGGAATTTTACCAGTTAATATTTTAAAGAAAATATTTTCTATATCGTAGTTTTTATTCATAAAAACATCCTAGTTACTTTTTCTACTCGCTTTTTCTTCATGTCCGGACATAGAATCTCTGTCTTTAAGTTCATTCATAATTTCTTCTGGCATAATATTTAAAGATTTCCACAAAACAAAAAGATGAAACAATAAATCTGCAGACTCTTTAATAGTTTCTGCTTTATCTTTAGTAATAGAGGCAAGAACTGTTTCCACAGCTTCTTCGCCTAATTTCTTAGAGCACTCTTTTAATCCTTTTGAAAGCAAAGAAGCCACATAAGAATCTTCTGAGGAAGAATCTAAAGCTCTTTCTTCAATTTTTTTCCATAGTAACTCTAAATGTTCAAATGATTGTGTGTTATTCATAATAATTATCCAAAACTAGAAGTTAAATATACAATAACAAATTATTCTTTAGCTATAGCCTAGTATTTAGGCCGGCTTCTGTCATTGCTTTTCTTGCGTCCTGTATATTATATTTCCCAAAATGAAAAATAGACGCTGCTAATACAGCATTAGCTCCTCCTTCCTTAACTCCCTGAACCAAATGTTCTAAAGTCCCTACTCCTCCAGAAGCAATAACAGGCACAGGTACTTTGCTAGTGATAGCTTTTAATAAATCTACATCAAAGCCTTTTCCAGTGCCGTCTCTATCCATAGAAGTTATTAATAGCTCTCCTGCACCTTTCTCTGTAACTAGCTCTGCCCATTCTATAGCGTCTATTCTTGTTTCTTTTCGTCCTCCATGGGTATATACTGTCCAACTATCTTTATTCTTTTTTACATCTATTGCCACCACGATGCATTGAGAACCAAATTTATTAGCCCCTTCTTCTATAAGAATAGGGTTGTTTATTGCGCTTGTATTTATTCCTACTTTATCTGCACCGGCTAATAAAAGATTTCTAATATCTTCTAAGCTTCTAACTCCCCCGCCTACTGTCAAGGGCATAAAACATTGATCTGCTGTTCTGTTAACTACATCTAATAAAATATTTCTATTATCTGAACTTGCTGTTATATCCAGAAAACATAGTTCGTCAGCGCCCTGAAAGTCATATACTTTTGCTTGTTCTACAGGATCACCAGCATCTTTTAAATCTACAAAATTAATGCCTTTTACGACTCTGCCATCTTTAACATCTAAACATGGAATAATTCTTGTTTTTAACATTATTTACCTAATATTTTATTACACTCATAAATATCTATTCGATTATCGTATATTGCCCGGCCACTTATTACTCCCATTATGCCAGAACAATGTTTACTTTGTATTTCTTTAATATCTTCTATTGAGGATACTCCCCCTGATACAATAACAGGTATATTAATGCTTTCTGCTAATTCAATTGTCTCATTAATAGCAGGCCCGGTTAAAATTCCATCTCTATTAATGTCTGTATAAATTATTGCAGATACTCCTACATCCTCAAATGTTTTTACTAGGTCTAAAGCTTTGATTTTTGTCTGTTTTACCCAACCTTCCACAGCTACCATTCCTTCTCTTGCATCTATACCAACTGCTATTTTTCCTGGATATTTTTTACAAGCGCTAATTACTAAATCTGGTTTTGTTAAAGCCATTGTACCTAATATCACCCTATTTATTCCTGTATTTATCCATAAGTCTATTGTTTTAAGGTTTCTAATACCTCCACCAAGTTGTATATTTATATCTACATTTTTTATTATATTTTCTACGGCCTTTTGATTTACGGGTTTTCCTTGAAAAGCTCCGTTTAAGTCTACTAAATGTAGCCAAGAGCACCCTGATATTAAAAAAGATTTAGCTCTTGATACAGGGTCAGAATCAAATATTGTTGCTCTATCCATATCTCCTTTCTCTAACCTAACACATTGGCCATCCTTTAAATCTATAGCTGGAAAAAAAATCATACTGTATCTTTTTTAAATTCTAAACGTTTATAGTAAAAGCTGCCCGAAACTGCTTTTTTATTAACTATATGATAAGCAGGTAAAGTACCCCATTTAACATAGTTTGCAGATTCATATAAACTTATAGCACGGCTTTGAGTTTCTCTAACTTCTAAAAGAATTTGGCTAAAGCCATTTTTAAATGCTAGATTTTCTCCTGCCTCTAATAACATTCTTGCTAATCCATGACCTCTTGCCCATGGAGAAACAAAATGTGTATCTATACTAGCAGAGAATGATGATGCTTCATTGCTCCTATTCGGGAATACTAATTGTAAAGAAGCTGCAACTGCTCCATCAAAACTCCCAATAAAAAGATTTCTTTGTGGCATTGCAAGAACTCCTTTCCAGTAATTTTCTAGATTTTGTCTTGGAGGAGGTTTTATCCAACTAAACCCTATTCCGTTTGTTATAGCTTCTTCAGTAGCTTTACATAGCTCCTGTAATTCTCCCGCACTAAATGTTTTTATTAGATTTACAGATAGTTTTTTATTATTGTCTATCATGGCGCCCACTCTAAAAAATTTTTTATAAATTGTATGCCTGCATCTTGACTTTTTTCTGGGTGAAACTGTGTTCCCATTATATTATCTTTTAAAACTACAGCCGCTATATCGCCTCCATAATGGGTTTTTGCAAGAACAAATTTGTTATTTTGAACATTGAACTTATACGAATGTACAAAATAAAAGTCTTCATCTTGCTTAATTCTTCTAAAAAGAGAATGTTTTTGATCAAATTCAACGGAATTCCATCCCATATGGGGAACTTTCATTTCTTCCTCCACTTTTACTATTGAAGTGACCTCTCCATCTATCCAGGAGAGCCCTTCCGTATAGCCATATTCTTTACTAAAATTCGCCAACAACTGCATTCCAACACATATTCCCATAAAAGCTTTTGAATCCTCAATAACCATCTTATTTAATAACTCAACTAAACCATTAATATTATTTAGTCCTTGCATACAATCAGCAAAAGCTCCTACACCAGGCAAGACCACTTTATCTGCTTTCTTAAGCTCTTCTACATTATCGATAATTACAATTTGTATATTCTTGTCTAATAGTAATGAAGCTTTTTCAAAAGATTTAAATACAGAGCGAATATTACCCGAACCATAATCTATTATTCCTACACGCATTATTTAACAATCTTTCTTCTTAACCGTCTTTTCTTAAAACACCTTTTGTGGAAGGAATTTGCTCTATAATTCTTGGCTCTATTCTAACTGCATCTCTTAAAGACCTAGCTAACCCCTTATAACAAGATTCAATTATATGATGATTATTTGTGCCATATAAATTCTCAACATGAATATTTGCACCTATGGCTTGAGCAAAAGCTTGAAACCATTCTTTAAAAAGTTCTGTATCCATCTCTCCAAGTCTTTTTTGAGTGAAAGATACCTTCCATACTAAATAAGGTCTTCCCGACAAATCAATCACAACTCGCGTTAAAGTTTCATCCATAGGAATATGTGCATTCCCATATCTATTTATGCCTTTTCTTTCTCCTAATGCTTTTGCTATAGCTTCTCCTATTACATATCCTGAATCTTCAGTTGTATGATGATCATCTATATGCAAATCGCCTTTAGCTTTTAAATCAATGTCTATTAAACCATGTCTAGATATTTGTTCTACCATATGATCAAGAAAGCCTATTCCTGTATCAATATTAGATTTACCAACACCATCTAAATTTACAGTTGATAAAATTTTTGTTTCTTTTGTGTTTCTCTCTACTTTTGCTTTTCGCATAGCATCTTCCTATTTATTCTTAGAAGTGATTTATATCATATAATAATATTACTATATTAGCATAATTAATTCTTATTTCTAATTTATCTAACTCTTCTTAATAAAACATATAAAGCGCCTTCCCCTCCATCCCTAGGGGTTGCCCATGAAGTCATTAAAATAATTTCTTTTAATGGAGAAAGGTTTAACCATTTAGGAACTTCTTTTTTTAGAACACCTTCTGCTCCCATTTTTCCATATTTTTTACCTGTAATGATTAAGATGCTTCGTATATTACGTCTGTGACATTTTATAAGCTCATCATTTATATAGCTATGGGCTCTAAGCTGAGTAAATCCATGAAGGTCTATAGTTCTTTCGGGTCTTATTTTTCCTTTTCTTAATTTATCTGCCTGATTTGCAGAAATTCCACTAGGTATTATTTTAGGATCTAGTTCTTGAATATTTGTATTGTTTTTAGCAATGGTTATATCACTTTTACTATCATTTTTAATGCTTTCATTATTAACTGTTTCATGCTTCATATTGTTTTTGGTATTAAGTATTTTTTTCACAGAGTTTACATTCTTAGTTACAAACCTATTAGACTTTATATATTTTTTATCGTTTTTAGTAATATTATTCCATAGCTCATCATCATTACTAATAATATTGTTTTTTTTATCTTTATGCATTTAACACTACTTATATTTGGAAAGATTCTAACCTAGCTATAAACTATAAAGAACTCTAGTCCAAAAACCCTTCATTATAACTTTTATACAAAATATTATTACGCCCCAAATCTTGAACATTGTTCTCTCCTAAAAAACCCAAGCTTTCGTCTAAAGATTCCCTCATTATTTCAAGACATTTTGTTACACCTTTTTTCCCATAAGCCCCTAATCCATATAAAAAAGACCTCCCTATTAATACTCCCTGCGCGCCCATACATAGCGCTTTACAAACATCTTGGCCTGACCTTATGCCTCCATCCATATAAACTTCCATTTTCTTTCCAACTTTATCTACTATATTTGGAAGGGCAGAAATAGAAGATATCGCACCATCTAATTGTCTTCCTCCATGATTAGAAACCACTATTCCGTCGTATCCTAGTCTTGCCGCTATTTCTGCATCATCTGCGTCTAAGATACCTTTTAATATTATTTTTCCGTTCCATTGGTTCCTTAACCAATCTAAATCATCCCATGAAAACCTTGCATCAAACTGTTCTCCAATCCAAGACCAAAGAGCTCCGCTATCAGTAACTCCTTCCGCATGACCAACTACATTTCCAAAAAAATGTCTTTTTGCTCTTAGCATTCCTAACGCCCATCTTGGACGAGATATAATTTGTTGGATGTGAGATAGTTGAAATTTCGGAGGTGCTGATAACCCATTTCTAACGTCCACGTGTCTTTGTCCCAATATATTCAAATCCATAGTAATTTGTAAAACTTTGCACCCAGCATTTTGTGCTCGCTCTAATAATTGAGACATAAATTTTTTATCTTTCATAACATAAAGCTGAAACCAGAAAGGTTTTGTTGTATTCTCTGCAACATCCTCAATAGAACAAATACTCATAGTAGATAGAGTAAAAGGAACACCAAATTCTTCACTTGCCTGTGCTGCAAGTATTTCTCCATCACGATGTTGCATGCCACATAAACCTGTAGGCGCCAAAGCAACAGGAATAGAAACTTTTTGTCCCATAAACTTTTTTGACAAAGACCTTTCTTCTATATCAATGCCCACTCTCTGCCTAAATTTAATTTTACCAAAATCCTTTTGATTAGCAAAGTATGTTTCTTGATTCCAAGATCCAGAGTCAGCATATTCATAAAACATTTTTGGCACACGTTTTTGTGCCTTATTCTTTAAATCTTCTATATTAAAAATATTTTTCATATTCTATATGCGCTCCTAAATCTTTTTTAATAACTAGTATTTGATATATAAAAATTCTAAGATTCATAACTTATCATAAAATAAAGTCAAAAAAAAGGAGCATAAATTTTATGCTCCTTTAATTTATTTAATAAGCCGAAACTTATAAAGTGTTGGCTACCAAGCTGCTGTTGGGTGACCAATTGAACCTGTAGCTCCTAC
>JAQWRB010000157.1 GCA_029243935.1 Alphaproteobacteria bacterium | reverse complement strand
ATTATAGAAATTAGATATGATTTATAATCTTTATCATTCCTAACCATAGCAGCTCCCCAATGAACAGCTCCCGTAAATGATAGAATTAATACTGAATAATTTATTAAATTATACAAGGCAATCAATTTTAATTCATATGTACAAACCCATATTCCTAAAGATAAAAAAATGAAGGGAAGTGCTCCACCTATTCCGAATAATAATGGAAATGAAGGTATATTCTGTAAATTAAATAAAGAAAGAAATTTTTGCATTATATTCTATTTTCCACCTATAAATTCTTGGTCCATATAAATAGCTATTAAAAAATCTTTTTTAGAAAGCCCTGAAACATCATGGGTAGACAAATTAACATCTACCTTATTATATACATTACTCCACTCAGGGTGATGGTTTAAAGTTTCAGCTTCTACTGCTACATTAGTCATCCATGAAAAGGCCTCTCTAAAGTCTTTAAAAATAAAAGTTTTAGATATAGACAAATAATCATCTTTTAAAAACCACCCATTTATTAATTTGAGATTCTTATTTATTTCTTTTTTTGTTAATTTTTTAACAATATTTTTTTCCATTAATATTAACCTAATTTAAAAGAGTAAGGTTTGATTATAATTTTAAAAGATATATTTATAGCTTGTAAAATATAGATTTTTTCCAATATATAATATATTATATATTTATAAACATAATCTTAAACAAATGCATATGCTTTGTTTATTAAACGGAGTTTTTATTATGAAAATTGGACACTTTAGTTCTAACCCTCAAACACAATCTAAGGCAGCTGCTTTAAGCTCTGAAGATTTAGGGTTAAGAGCTTATATGCAAAAAATATATGGCTATATGACTGTAGGTCTAGCAATAACAGGATTAGTAGCATGGTTAGTTTCTGGTGCTGCAATTGATAATAATGGGCAATATACGTCTCTTGGAAAAGCTTTATTTGCTTCTCCTCTTGGTTTTATATTTATGCTGGCACCTTTAGGATTGGTTATGATGCTATCATTTAGAATACAGAAAATGAAAGCTTCTACCGCTCAAACAATGTTTTGGGTTTTATCTGGTTGTTATGGTATATCTTTAGCCTCAATATTCCTTGCCTATACAGGTGAGTCTGTTGCTCGCGTATTTTTTATATCATCATCTACATTTTTAGCTGCAAGTATATATGGCTATACTACAAAAAAATCATTGGCAAATTTTGGCTCTTTTTTAATGATGGGTTTAATAGGTATTATTATTGCAATGGTAGTAAATATATTTATGCAATCTACGATGATGCAGTTCATTATTAGTGTAGCAGGTGTTTTAATATTTACAGGTTTGACAGCTTATGACACACAGACTTTAAAAGAGATGTATGTTGAAGGTGAAAATGGTGAAACACAGGTCAAAAAAGCTGTAATGGGTGCCTTGAAACTATATCTAGATTTTCTTAATCTTTTTATTATGCTCCTTATGTTATTAGGTAACAGGCGCTAATATAGTTTAAGATAAATATTTAAGGCGCTAACTATAAAAATTAGCGCCTTTTTTTATTCTGCTTATAAGAGAAAGATAATTTATGTCATACGATGAGGAATATAATAAGTGGAAAAACAACCCTAATTCATTTTGGGAAAAAAAAGCTACTAATATTCATTGGATTAAAAAATGGGACAAAGTTTTAGAAAGTACAGAAACACATTCATGGAATTGGTTTCCAGGGGGGCAGCTTAATACCTGCTATAATTGCTTGGATATTCATATTGAAAACGGGAATGGCAACAAAAAAGCACTAATATACGATAGTCCAATAACCGGTTTAAAAAAATCTTATACATATAATGAATTGCTACATAAAACCACAAAAATTGCAGGGGCTTTAAAGCAACATGGTGTTAATAAAGGAGATAGAGTTCTAATCTATATGCCTATGATACCAGAAGCAGTTGCATCAATGCTTGCCTGTGCAAGAATGGGAGCTATACATGTTGTCGTATTTGGAGGTTTTGCGCCAAATGAATTAGCCACTAGAATTAATGATTCCAAACCTAAAGTTATTATAGCTGGCTCTTGTGGTATAGAACCAGGAAAAATTATTGAATATAAGCCTATGCTTGATAAAGCAATTGAATTGGCTAAATTTAAAGTAAACATATGCTTCATTTATCAAAGATCTATTTGTGAGGCAAAATTAATATATGGCAGAGATTTTAATCTTCAAAATTTAATAGATAGCTCTAATTCTATAGAACCAGTTGCAGTAAAATCTACAGATCCTCTCTATATTCTTTATACCTCAGGAACCACAGGTGATCCAAAAGGAATGGTAAGGGAAAACGGTGGACATGCTGTAGCATTAAAAGCAAGTATGGAAATGGTTTATGGAATGAAACCGGGAGAAGTCTTTTGGGCAGCTTCAGATATAGGATGGGTAGTTGGTCATTCTTATATTGTTTATGGGCCTCTTTTAAATGGATGTACTTCAGTACTGTACGAAGGAAAACCTACAGGAACTCCTGATGCAGGGTCTTTTTGGAGGGTAATTAGCGAACATAATGTCTCTGTAATGTTTACTGCCCCTACGGGCTTAAGAGCTATCAAAAGAGATGATCCAAATGGTGAAGAAATAAAAAAATATAATTTAGAAAAATTTAGAATGCAATTTCTTGCTGGAGAACGGGCGGACCCTACAACAATAGAATGGACTGAGAAACACTTAAATGTTCCAGTAATTGATCATTGGTGGCAAACAGAAACTGGTTGGGCTATCGCCGGAAATTTTGCAGGTCTAGGATTATTTAAAGTTAAGCCTGGATCTACTGGTAAACCCTCTCCAGGTTTTGAAGTTGTTTGTTTAGATAATAATAACAAAGAAAAGCCTAATGGAGAAATCGGTTCTCTAGCTATAAAGTTACCTCTTCCTCCAAGTTGTAGCTCTACTTTATGGCAAGATAAAGAAAGATATAAAACTTCTTATTTAAATGAATTTCCAGGCTATTATTCTAGTGCTGATGCTGGATATATAGATCAAGATGGATATATATCTGTTATGGCAAGAACAGATGATATAATTAATTGTGCTGGCCATAGGCTTTCTACTGGTGCAATGGAAGAAGTATTATCAAAGCATAATGATATTGCCGAATGTGCAGTAGTTGGAGTTGATGACGAATTAAAAGGACAAATTCCTATTGGATTTATTGTTGTAAACTCTGGCACAGTAACTTCTAATGAAATAATAATAAAAGAAACAATTCATATGGTAAGAAATGAAATAGGACCTGTTGCTTCTTTTAGAAAAGCTATTATTGTTAAAAGACTACCTAAAACTAGATCAGGAAAAATATTAAGGAATACTATAGCTTCAATTTTTGATAATAAGCCTTTTAAAATACCTGGCACTATTGATGACCCAAATATTCTTGTCGAAATTAAAGATTCAATAAATAAGTAATATATTATGAATAAAAATATAAGGTCCTATGGGTTAATTATTTATCAAAAAAAAATATTAGTCACTAATGAAATTATAAATGATTATCACGCAACCAAATTTCCTGGAGGAGGAGTAGAAAGCAACGAAACTCCTGAAGAAGCATTAAAGAGAGAAGTTTATGAAGAGCTAAGATTAAAAAGTGATATAAAGCTGCTTCTTAATGCTCCAGGAACACTTCTGTCTCCATGGAATAATAAACTATATACTCCCTTATATTATTATGTAGAAGCTTCAGGAAAACCCTCAATCCCAGATAATGAAAAATTAACAATTGATTACTTACTACCAGAAGAAATTTTATTTAAAGATAATGTGGCTGAACCAGAAAAAGTTGCAGTACAAAATTTAATAAAAAATAATTTGATATAGCTACTTTAGGTTGATGCCTGTTTAATTAAATTTTTAAACATAATGAATATTAATAATAGAGATACTCCACCAATTATATATGGACTATTTTTTCCTAATAATTCAAAGAAAACCCCTGCAGTTGCGGGCCCTATTATTCTTGCCAAAGAAGAAACTGATTGACTTACACCTAGAACCCAGCCTCTTCTTTGTTCTGAAACAATGTTAACTAACAAAGTAGATATTGTAGGCATAAAAAAACCTAAGCCAAATGCAATTAATGCCATAGATAAATAAGCATGGAACTGCATATATGAAAGAGCAACAGATATCATACCTAAAGAAATTAATAAAATACCAAAACGACATAAAAATGATTCACCAAAATGTTTAACTAATCTTGATATTAAAAAACCTTGAACTATAACGCCACAAACTCCAGAAAAAGCAAAAATATAACCATTCTGTTTTGGACCCCAATTATAAGTTCTTTCTGACCATAAAGAAAATGTTGATTCCATAGAGGCAAATACCACAGTTACAATAAAAGATAGTAAAATTAACTGGCTTAAATTTGGCGCTTTTAATGCTTCTACTAAACTAGTAATTCGTTTATTACTATTTGGTTTTATTAAGGATCTTGTATCTTTAAGTAAAAATAATGCTAATAACAAAGCTATAAAAGATAAAATTGCTGCACAAATTGGAGGCATAAATACATTAGGGTTTTTAGGATCTGCACCAGCTAATATACCTCCTAAGGCAGGACCTAAAATAAACCCTATACCAAAAGCTGCTCCAAAAAAACCCATAACCTTAGCTCTGTTTTCCTTTGTTGTTATATCTGTTAAATAAGCCTGAGCTGTAGAAATGTTTCCAGCCATAAATCCAGCGAAAGCCCTTGCAATGAACAGACCATATAAAGTATGCGAATAAGCCAACAATACATATGCTAACATGGACCCAGCTAATGTAATCCATATTATTAATCTTCTTCCATATTTATCGCTTAAACCTCCCCAAATAGGTGCAGCAATAAATTGTGCTATGGAAAATACTACCATTAACATAGTTACTTTTTGAGGAGAGGCTCCAAAAGTTTCGGCATAGAATGGTAAAAGGGGGATTATAATTCCAAAACCAATTAAATCAATAACAACAACTAGTAATAAAGGAATCAACTTATATATCTCAGAAGGTCAAGTATATCATTTTAATAAACGACCATACTTTAAAAATTTTTCTTGCCTGTCTTTTATTAATTGTTCTTCAGTATAACCTTTTATTTCATTTAAAGCATTTTTTAAGGCTTCTTCTACATTTTTAATAGATAAAATATGATCTCTATGTGCCCCTCCAATAGGCTCCGAGATTACTTCTTCTATTATACTTTTTTCTTTAAGAAAATTTGCTGTTATACCTAATGAATCTGCAGCTAATTCTGCCTTATTATTATCTCTCCACAATATAGAAGCACATCCTTCTGGGGATATAACTGAATATATAGCATTTTGTAACATTAAGACTTTATTTGCTGAAGCTAATGCAATTGCTCCGCCCGATCCACCTTCTCCAATAATGACACTTATGAAAGGAACCTTAATTTCTAAAGAATCTTGTATGCATGAAGCAATTGCTTCTGCTTGTCCCCTTTCTTCAGCACCTACTCCAGGATAAGCTCCAGCAGTATCTACAAAAGTTATTAGGGGCATATTAAACTTATCAGCTAATTTCATTAAGCGAGAAACTTTTCTATATCCTTCAGGTTTAGCCATTCCAAAATTATGTTTTACACGAGAATCCGTATCAAAACCTTTTTCTTGCCCAATAACCATGATAGATTGGCTATTAAAAGAACCAATACCAGAAATAATAGCATTATCATCAGCAAAACTTCTATCACCAGATAAAGTTTGAAAATCTTTTATAAGGGCATTTATATAGTTACTGGCATGAGGTCTATCAGGATGTCTTGCAACCTGGGCAATTTGCCATGGTGAAAGCTTGCTATACGTTTTTTCAAGAAAACTATTTACATCCCTTTTTAGAGAAAATATTTCCTTGCTTGCAGTATCTAAAAGAGATAAATCTCTAATTTTAGCTTCAAGTTCAATTATAGGCTGCTCAAAATCTAAAAAATGCATAAATATATCCTTTTAAATATAAACACTTTATAAAATATAATACTTATACCAGTCAATTCTATTATTAAATAACAAAAATTTATAAGTTTATATTATTTTCTAAAGGGTGAAAAGCTAATGCTATTTTTTTTCTATCTTCTACAATGTGTGTATATATTTGTACTGTAGAAATATCTGCATGACCTAAAATTTCTTGTAAAACTCTTAGATCTGCGCCTCCTGATAACATATGCGTTGCAAAACTATGTCTTAAAATATGTGGAGAAATGGAAAAGTATGATAAACCTGCTTTTATAGAACTTTCTTTAAGTAACTGTGAGAACCTCCTAGCTGTCAGATAACCTTTCTTGCCTACTGACGGGAACATAAATGAAGAATTATTTTTATTTTTTATAAAATATTCTCTAACATTCATATAGTTTATTATTGCCTTTAAAGCATGTTTTCCAAATGGAACAATTCTTTCTCTTCCTCCCTTTCCTTTAACAAAAATAGATTGATTTTCATAATTTATTGAATTTAAAGAAAGACTGACTAACTCCTCTACTCTCATACCAGTTGAATACATTATTTCAATTAATGCCAATAATCTAATAGAATTTGGATTATTTTCTGGTTGAATAGTTTCAATTATTTTTTGTATCTGTCTAATAGTCAATACTTTAGGAATATTATGTATTTTTTTAGGTGCTTCAATTTCCTTAGCTGGATTTGATGTAATTAATCCATCTGAATACAAAAAACTATAAAATTCTTTTATTGAAGAAACTTTTCTTAAATAGCTATTTCTAGCAATGGCATTATTTGAGAGAGATCTAAACCAGCTAGAAATTATCGTACTGTCTACATTTAACACAGACAAATTATACTTAACATGAATGAAATTCATATACGCATTGATATCAGTTTTGTAAGCTCTTCGTGTATTATGAGATAATTGTTTTTCAGATAATAGCATTTCATCAAACAATAATAAAATGTTATCATCTGCTCTCATCAAATTAATTTACATAAGAAATTGCAGCTTCAATAGCTATAGCTCTCGCATCTGCTTCTAAACCAATTTCTCTTAGTGCTCTAATTACTGCATTAAGGGCAACTAAGCCTGATTTACTTGGTCCTTCCGACCCTAGCATAATCAAACTTATTGAAACAACTTCTGCAATTCTATTATTTTTTGCCGCATCAAGTAATTGATATCTTAAGGCAGTAGCAGGAATATTTTCCATCTCAAATATATTTTTAGAACTAATTACATTTTTCCATGCCCCAGCCCTAGGTTCTATGCCCATTGCACTTAATAAAACTAATAGCCTACTAGCTCTTTTTTCTTTATCTTCTCTGCTAAAATTATCTGATAAGCCCGACCATACATCTGTTGCTTGTTCTTCACTAAAAGGTTTTGGTAAAGGTTGTCCAGCTATAGCTATTAAGGGAAGAAGCCTTAATAAACTTCCAGAAGCTTCGTAATCTAAATCCAAAGTTTTAGCTAATACTGCTAACCATTCTGAAGCTAATATATAATTGCCTCCTGCAATAGAAGCTCTAGTTGCAGATGATGCAAACCAGATAAGGTCATGTCTAGGTTTAACAGTTAATAAAATTGGCATAATTACAGAAGCATAAACCTGAAATATTTCATCACTATCAGCACTATCCAATAAAAGCCTTAAAAATCTTGCTCTTTCTATAAAAGAAGTATTTAAAGCTGCTGCTTTTAATAATAACGCTCGTGCCATAAACCCTTCCATAGATTTACTTTCTGTTGCAGCTCTTGAAAATATATTCTCTTCAAATTCAAACTGTGTTGCCAACTCTCCCAAATATATACTTGATAATGAACCTGCTAAGACTGCTTTTTCAGCAGCTAGCATTCTTATTTTCCAAGATAAATTATTATTTTTAGCAACTACACTTAATCCTGAAGGATCCAAATTTAAACGATGTTTATCTAACTGCTTCCCAGGCAAAACGGCAATTAAAATTTTAAAATAAATACTATTTTTGTCAAATTCAATTTGATTAGTCTCATCCGCTAAAGTATAAATAAGTTTCGAAAATTTATCTTCACTATCTAACTCAGCTAACAATAATTCTAAACTTAATAAAGCATCATCTCTATTACCTAATATTAATTGGCAAACTATAAGTGCTTTTCTCCAATATGATTCATTAGTTCTTTTAGCAAGTTCAATTACTTCATCACAAACTTTATTTGTCTCACCTGATAATAAGCGCGCATATATTGCTTCTTTAGCAAGTACTCCTAACATATCCTCAGTTGGAACCAAATTACCTAATTCTATTAATTCATTTTTTGCTCCTAAACTTGCTAATTTAGCAAAACGTAATGGCAAAAATGTAGCCTCTTGATCTTCACTTATTATGGGTTTTCCGCTTGGGCTAATTGCTTGTAAACCCTTTTCTTCTTTTTTACTTGGTTGAAAAGCATCACTTAATAATAACCTTTTGGCTAAATTTCGCATGGCAGGTGATGGTGCATTTACAGGTAAAAGTTTTAATATAGTTAGTGCAAATGTTGAATCTGTGCCTTTCCACATCTCTAAGCCTAGTCCGCCATCTTTCTTACCTAAATTACCTATCCACCTTATATTAGTAATAGGCAATTCTGTAATCATTACCTCATTGTTTTTATTTATAGCTTGTGGATAGTCAATTTCTTCTTTTTCTTTAAAAGCATCAGGGACTATATTTTGAGGTTGAGTATAGATATCAGATATATCTTCTTGAGCAGATACATTTCTAATTAAAATAAAAATTATAATTAATAAATTAACAAAAAATTTTTTATAACTATAAAAGATCATTCTCTATTACCTTTTCTATTGTATAAGATGTTACTGGAACTCCTTTATACATAATAACAATAATACCACCAATGATAGTTAAAAAGAATATCAATAAAAAAATTCTAAAAAATTTACCCATATAAATTATTTTCCTTTATAATAATTCTAATATAAACTTGTAAAAAATTCATATTGTTGAGATTAAATAATATATTATCTTATATCTACAATATAGTTATTAGTCTAACCTTCTAGGTATTCAATGCAAGGACGACATAGATACTATGAATAAAATATTATATAAAAATAACATTGTAAATATAGATGAGGTAGCAAATTATATAAATAACACCCTTCTAAAAAAACCCATAATTATAGTTGGTATGATGGGTGTTGGTAAAAGCGCTATAGGTAGAATGTTAGCTAGAAGCCTTAATAGGGAATTCTATGATATAGATGAAAATATTGAAAAAAAGTATAATATGAAAATATCTGAAATTTTTGAAAATTATGGCGAACAAAAATTTAGAGACATTGAACATGAAGTCATCAAAGGTATAAATAAAGGATCTAATTATATAATAGCTGCTGGCGGAGGAGCTTTTATTTACGAAAGAAATATTAATATTTTTAATAAAATTGGTTTAACCCTATGGTTAAACCCTAGCCCATTAATAATAATTAAACGGTTAAAAAAAAATACTAATAATAGACCTCTTTTAAAAGAAGTTAATTTAGAACCATATATTAAGAATTTATTAATAAAAAGAAATCCCTTCTATGCAAAAGCCCATTTAACAATAACTTCAAGCAAAGTTTCTAAGAATAAAATGAAAAATAATATCTTATTAAAAATACAAAAATATTTAATGGACAATAAAAATGACTAAAATAATTAATGTAAACATTAAAAAGAATTCATACAAAATTATTATTGGATCTAATATTATAGACGATATAGATAGTTTGCATAAAAAATATTTTGGTCATAGGGCAAAAATAGTAATTTTTGATAAAAAACTTTCTAAATCAATATATCTAAAATCATTAGTTACTAAATTAGGTAAAGAAACTAAATGTATATCAGTACCCTCTGGAGAAAAAAGTAAATCTCTTAATTCTCTAAACAATCTATACAATAAACTTTTTTCTAATAATATTGATAGAAGCACAGTTATTTATACTTTAGGGGGAGGAGTCATTGGAGACCTATCTGGATTTGCGGCTGCTACATATATGAGGGGTATAGATTATGTTCAAGTACCAACCACCCTATTATCACAAATTGATTCTTCAGTTGGAGGAAAAACAGCTATTAATAGCGCATATGGGAAAAATTTAATTGGGGCATTCTACCAACCTAAATTAGTATTAATAGATATTAATACTTTAAATAGTTTGCCAAAAAAACAAATGCTATCTGGTTATGCGGAAATGGTTAAATATGGATTAATAAATGATGTTAATTTTTTTTCATGGTTAGAAAAAAATGGAGAAAGTATTTTAAAAAAGGATAAAAAGGCTCTAGAGTATGCTATAGCAATTTGTTGTAAAGCAAAATCAAAAATAGTAGCTCAAGATGAAAAAGAGAAAGGTATTAGAGCTTTATTAAATTTGGGGCATACTTTTGGACACGCATTTGAAAAAATATCAAATTTTAAATATTTTACCCATGGAGAAGCAGTATCAGTAGGAATTATGCTTGCATTTAAATTTTCTAATGAATTAAAATGTTGTCATATTAATGATGTAAATAGAGTATCTATGCACTTTAAAAAAATTAGTTTGCCTACACATATAACTGATTTATTTCAAAAAAATATTAAATCAAAAGATGTAATTAAGGCAATGAAATTGGATAAAAAAACTGTTGATAATATAATCAAACTCATATTGGTAAAAGGCATAGGAAAAGCTTTCATTTATGATACAGTAGAAGAAAGAAAGCTTAATATATTTTTTAAAAATAATGGTTTTATATAAAGTTTTGGAATATACATATTAAATTATAAAGAAACGGTTTTTTAAATAAATGATAATTGAAATCATAGTAATATTTTTTCTTCTTTTACTTTCAGCTTTTTTTTCTTCTTCTGAAACAGCAATAACAAGAATATCTGATGCAAAGATTCATCAATGGGATGAGAAAAAGAATAAAAGAATAAAAAAAGCTAAGCACCTTCTAAGTAAGAGAGAGAAAGTAATTGGAACATTACTATTAGGGAACAATATAGTAAATATTCTTGCATCAGCATTAGCCACTAGTATTTTAATAAATTTATTTGGAGATAAAGGAATACTATATGCAACTATTATAATGACCTCTCTAATATTTATATTTGCAGAAGTTTTGCCTAAAACATACGCAATAAGAGAATCTGAAAAATTAATTATATATTCTGCACCAATCATAATATTTTTTACGAAAATTCTATCTCCTATTAATATTCTAGTACAAATTTTAATCAGTTTTCTTCTAAAATTAGCAAATAAAGAAAATAATAATAATGATTGGAAGCAAAATTTAAAAGGGGCCATATTATTAGCAAATAATCAAGGCAACGTTAGAAAATATGATAGAATCATGTTGGAAAGCATATTAGATCTTCACGAAGTAAAAGTTAGCGAAATAATGACCCACCGAAAAAATATAGAAAGTCTTAATATATTAGAAAATATAGATAATATTATCTCTTTAGCTTTAAAAAGTAGGTTTACCCGGCTTCCTTTATGGAGAGACAACCCAGACAATATTATTGGTACATTACATATTAAGGATCTGCTAAGAGCCAAAAATATTAATAATAATATTGATATAAATAATTTGATGCAAAGACCCCTATTTATATCAGAAAATACATCTTTATCTGAACAATTGAACAAATTTAAAAAAGAAACCAATCAAATGGCTTTTGTAATTGATGAGTATGGTGATTTGCAAGGATTAATTACTTTAGAGGACGTACTAGAGGAAATAGTAGGTGAAATTTTTGATGAATTTGATAAGCAAACATTAGTTCCAAAAATTTTAGATGATAAAAGTGTCTCTGTTGATGGGACAATGACAATAAGAGATTTAAATCGCTTAACTGATTGGAATCTTCCAGATGATGACGCTGCAACAATAGCTGGCCTAGTAATTGATGTAGCACAAAAATTACCTGAGATTAATGAAACAGTTAAAATAGAGAATTTTTATTTTAAAGTACTGGAAAGACAAAGAACTAGAATCACAAAAATTAACATTAAACCATTTGATATAGAAGCTTAATTTATTATGATTAATACTTTTATTCAGCTATTTCCAATCATCGTGCCTACAGTATTAATTGTATTTCTAGGATACATATGGAATAGAATAGGTAATAATGTAGAACAATCAGAAATAACTAATATTATTACTTGGGTCGGAGCTCCATGCTTAATATTTAATACTCTGATAAAGCTAAAATCTTCAATATATGTAGTACAAGACATAATCATAGCAGCAATTTTAATGATATCAATAATGTTTATATGCTCTTTCGTTATATTGAAATTAATAAAATTTCCTATAAGGGCTTTAGTTAACCCAATGACTTTCTCAAATAGCGGTAACTTAGGAATGACTATTGCCTTATTTGCTTTTGGATCTCTAGGCTTAGAATTGGCAGTCATATATTTTATGATAACCTCTTTACTCCATTTTACCGTAGGGCAGTCAATTTGGTCAGGAAAATGGTCTATAAAGATTTTACTAAAAACTCCTGTACTATTAGCAGTAATAGCAGGAATTCTTGTGAACTTTAGTGATATAGGGCTTCCTAAGACATTAACTAATACTACATCTATCCTTGCAGGAATAACTATTCCTTTGCTACTTTTTACTATGGGAATATCTATTAATAAAATTCAATTTAAGATTGAACCTAAAATAATTATTTTAATTATTATTAGAATTATTATTGCAAGTTCTTTAGCTTATACAATATGTATTATGCTAGATATAAATGGTATAGCCAAAAACATAATACTTCTTCAAGGAGTTCTTCCCGCACCAATATTTACTTATTTATTTGCTTCAAAGTTTAATGTTAATCCTCATATAGTTGCAAATTATTTAATGGCATCAACATTTATATCTTTATTTACTATTACTATATTTTTAACTTTAATTTTATAAAACTATCTTGGAAAACTAATGACTTTATCAACAACTTACAAAAGAGAAAAAATTCATAATAGAAGAGTTCATTGTGAAGGCTTTAAAAGAGAAGATGGCTTGTGGGATATAGAAGGACGCCTAAAAGACACAAAAACATATGATTTTAAAAGTGATTCTAGGGGTAAGGTTAATGCAGGTATGGCAATTCATGACATGACTTTAAGGCTTACACTAGATGATAACTTAAAAATATTGGATATTATTGTTGTGATGGATGATCATCCATATAATATTTGCCCAGCGATTATTCCTAATTTTAAAAATTTAATTGGGATAACCGTTGGAAAAGGTTTTAGAAAAAATGTTTACTCTAAAGTAGGAGGTATAGCAGGATGTACACATTTGGTTGAACTATTGTTTCCTATTGCTACTACAGCTTTTCAAACTATATATTCTTATAAAGCTTTCAAAAAACAAAATAATAAACCCCAGAATGATGAACCTCCTCCATTAATAAACTCTTGTCATAGTTGGAATGAGAATAATGAAATAATAAAAAAATATTTTCCAAAATTTTATAAGGGTACTATTTAATTATTACGAGTCACTTAATTTTAATGATAGAGCATGTAAGCCTGTTTTAAACTCTTGATCTAAAATCTTATAAACCATCCTTTCTCTTTCTATTCTATTCTTTCCTAAAAAGTATTTGCTTATAATAACAACATTGTAATGACTTTCTCCAGATTCAGGTGCACTTTTATGTCCTTGATGACTTTTACTATCATCTACTACTTCTAAGAAACTAGGATTAAAATGTTCTTTAATTACTTGTTCTATACGATTTTTTCGTTCATCTTTACTCATAAATAATACCTTTCAAGAAAGAAATAATTATAATATAAATACTATAAAATGAAATATTCTGAAAATAATATAAAAAATATATATAAAAGAAATAATTCTGAATCTCTTAAGATAGTAAAGTATTGTGAATGGAATGAGTGTAATAACAAAGGCATCCATAGAGCACCCAAAAATAGAGAGTATTTAAGAGAGTTTAGATGGTTTTGTCTGAAACATGTTCGAGAATATAATAAAAAATGGAACTATTTTTCAGGTTTATCTCAAATAGAAATAGAAAAAGAACTAAAAGCTGACTTTACATGGCACTTACCAACATGGCCAATAAGTGAAAATCTTAATAAAAATAATATAAAAGATGAATTTGATATTCTAAAATCTACAAATTCTACAAAAAGAAATGATAAAATAACTAATTCAAAGGATAATGAAATTATACATGCCCTAAAAAAATTAAATTTACCTCTAGATTCTTCCTTGCAAGATGTTAAAAGACGGTATAAAATTTTGGTCAAGAAACACCATCCCGATACAAACATAAATAAGAAAAAATCTAATAATATATTAATTGAAATTAATGAAGCATATAAAATACTTTTAAATAACTATTAAATTATAAATCAGGAATACTAGTATGAATAAAAATGAGAATAAAGTGAATATTCGTAATGAACCCAATATTATAATAGACACAAAAAAAACTTTTGACCTTAGTGTCAATATGGAAATACCAGGTTATTCAGAACCTGATAAATATGTTCCTGAAATTGATAAAAATTATCATTTTGATGAAGAAACTACATTAGCAATTTTAGCTGGTTTTAAACATAATAGAAGAGTTTTAGTTCAAGGTTTACATGGTACTGGTAAATCTACTCATATTGAACAAATAGCAGCGAGATTAAACTGGAGATGTGTCAGAATTAATTTAGATAGTCACATAAGTAGAATAGATTTAATAGGAAAAGATGCGATAGTTCTAGATGAGGGAAAACAAATTACAACCTTTAAAGAAGGTATCCTTCCATGGGCTGTTCAATCAGCTACGGCATTAGTATTTGATGAATATGATGCTGGAAGACCAGATGTGATGTTTGTGATACAAAGAATATTGGAGACAGATGGTAAATTAACACTATTAGACCAAAGCAAAGTAATAAGTCCCCATAAATATTTTAGGTTATTTGGCACATCTAATACAATTGGTTTAGGAGATACGACTGGACTTTACCATGGTACTCAGCAAATAAACCAGGGACAGATGGATAGGTGGAATGTGGTTACTTCATTAAATTATCTATCAGAAAATATTGAATCTAAGATTATACTTTCTAAAATTTCTAGTTTAGATGAAAAATTTATAGATAAGAATAATATTAATAACATGGTTAAACTAGCTAATCTTACTAGAAATGGTTTTAAAAATGGTGATCTATCTACAGTAATGTCTCCAAGAACTGTAATAACTTGGGCAGAAAATAGTGTTATATTTAAAGATATTTCCTATGCATTTAAAATTTCATTTTTGAACAAATGTGATGAAATTGAAAGAAGCACATTAAGTGAATATTATCAAAGGTGCTTTGGCGAATTACTACCAGAAGAATGGTTATCTGCCATTATTGAAAATAAAATAACCATAGAATCTAAATAATGTCTGATAAAAAAGACCAAATTAATAATTTTAAAAAAGCAATATCTTCTACTTTAAGAGCTATTTCAAAGAAGAAAGATATTGATATTAATTTTGGTACGGATGCTTACGTAGATTCTAACTCTGTAACGCTTCCTTTACCTAGTATTCAACTTGAAGATTTAGAAAAAAGAGAAATTAGAGGTGTCGCAGATAGTATTGCACTTAAATTTAAATACCATAATAAAAAAACTCATGAATCTTTAAAACCTAAGTCTAAAGTAGCCAATAAAATTTTTGATTCTATAGAAGATGCTAGATATGAATCTCTTGGCATTATAGAATATTCTGGGATTAAAAATAACTTAGAAAAAAATATGGAAGCTAAATATAAAAATAATCACATTAATAAATTAATTAATAGAAATGAAATTGCAATAGAGGATGCAGCCAAGCTAATAATTCAAGAAAAATTAACTAATAAAAAATTATCAAAAGATTTATTAGACATTACTAATACTTGGAGAAAGGATTTAGAACCTATAATTCAACAAAGTATAGATGACTTAAAATTTAATATATTAAAACAAAAAGACTTTTCTACTATTTCTCTTAAGCTATCAAAAGAACTTCAATCTATCCAAGCTGAAGCAGATATAGATCAAGATAATAAAGATGAGGATCAAGATGATATAGATAATGAAGATAATGAACAAAAACAAGAGAACGAAGAAGAAAATCAAAACTTAAGTGAACAAGATACTGAATCAGAAGAAAATTTATCATCAGAGCAAGAAGACACTGATACCGATATTATAGATGATGAAAATTCAGATTCAGAAAACAACAAAGATGCCAACCCATTTTATACAACCCCCTTGGAAGATAAAGATAAATTTAGTTATGCTACATATACTAAAAAATTTGATGAAACAATTAATGCACAGGATCTATGTGATCAGGATGAGCTATTAAGATTAAGAAGTAATTTAGATAAACAAATTGAAAACATGGATAATATAATTTCTCAATTAGCTAATAGATTACAAAGAAAATTAATGGCTCAACAAAATAGATGGTGGGAATTTAATCTAGAAGAAGGAGTCCTAGATGCTGCAAGATTACCAAGAATTATTATTAATCCTCTTCAATCATTATCCTACAAAAAAGAAATCGAATCTGAGTTTAAAGATACTATAGTGACCTTACTAATTGATAACTCAGGTTCTATGAGAGGAAGGCCTATTACTGTCGCGGCATTAAGCGCAGATATTCTCACAAGAACTCTTGAAAGATGCGGGGTAAAAGTAGAAATTTTAGGTTTTACTACACGTTCATGGAAAGGCGGAAAGGCACGAGATGAATGGATACAAAAAGGCCGTCCCTCAAACCCCGGCAGATTAAATGAAATAAGACACATAATCTATAAAAGCGCAAATAATCCATGGCGAAGAGCTAAAACTAATTTAGGACTAATGTTAAGAGAAGGTATTTTAAAAGAAAATATAGATGGAGAAGCTATTGAGTGGGCCACAGAAAGACTTAATAAAAGATCTGAAAAAAGAAAAATTTTAATGGTAATATCTGATGGTGCCCCCGTAGATGATTCTACTTTAAGTACAAACTCTGGAAGTTACTTAGATAAACATTTAAGACAAGTTATAAAAAAAACTGAATCCAATGCAAATATAGAACTATTAGCTATTGGTATTGGTCATGATGTTGCAAGATATTACAAACAAGCATTAACTATTGTAGAAGTTGATCAATTAGGAGGTGCAATAACTAATCAATTAGCTATACTTTTTGATAAAAAAAATAATACTAATCAAATAAAGAATAAATATAGTTAAACTTTTATAGCTTCTTTTTTTTTTATTAATTTTTTATAATAAGCAGCTGTAACAGATAAGTCTTTTTCAAAAGCATCAGCAAGAAATTTATCAATTCCACCTTTTTTTTCTACTGTTCTAAGTGCACTAGAAGATACTCTAAATTTAACTGGTTTATTTAGAACTTCACTAAACAGTGAAGTATTTTGTAAGTTAGGTAGAAAACGTCTTCTTGTTCTATTTTTAGCATGACTTACATTATTACCAGTCATAACTTTTTTACCTGTAAGTTCACATACTCTAGACATAAAACTAATCCTTTTCTTAATATTCTATGATTTAATAAAACTGAATAACATATCAGTCAAGGAATCTTTTATATAATACCTATTTTTTAATAGGCCTTTGTTCTATTAAACCTAAAACTCTTCTAGCTGCATCTGTGATATTTGTTCCTGGACCAAAAATAGCATCCACTCCAGCTTTCTCTAATTCGACATAATCTTCTTGAGGAATAACTCCTCCAGCAATTATTAAAACATTATTATGTCCATCATTTCGAATATATTTAATCATTTCAGGAATTAAAGTAAGATGTCCACCAGCTAAACTTGAAGCACCTACAACATCTGGCTTAAAGATTCCAACCATGTCAGAGGATTCTTGAGGTGTTTGAAATAACGGACCTATTTTAACATCAAACCCAAGATCCTCATATGCACTAGCAACAACATTTGCTCCCCTGTCATGGCCATCTTGTCCTAATTTTACTATCAGAATACGTGGTTTTCTTGTTTTTTTTGTAATAAAATCATTAATAGCTTGTTTTACATAAATAAAATTTTCATTTTCACTTAACTCTGAGCCATAAATACCTTTAACACCTCTATAATTGGCTTGGTGTCGACCAAATACTTTTTCTAAAGCATTAGAAATTTCACCCACTGTAGCTCTTTTACGAGAAGCTTCTATACTTAATTCTAATAAGTTTGAAGAATTATCTTTAGCTCCATTAGTTAAATTATTTAATGCCTGATTTACTGCAAGCTCATCCCTATTCTGCTTTAAATTTTTTAAATTTTTAATCTGTTTATCTCTTACATCTGCATTATTTACTTTTAATACATCAAATTTTGAATCTGATTTTGATTGATATTTATTTACGCCAACAACTATAGATGCTTTAGAATCAACTGATGCTTGCCTTTTAGCTGCAGACTCTTCTATCATTTGCTTAGGTATTCCTTTTTCTACTGCCTTAGTCATACCTCCTAATTCTTCAATATTATTAATAATTTTTTCTGCTGAGGCAATAAGTCTTCCCGTCAAAGCTTCTATATAATATGATCCGGCTAAAGGATCTATAGACTTAGTAATACCAGTTTCTTCTTTTAAAATTAACTGTGTGTTTCTAGCAATTCTTGCAGAAAACTCCGTTGGTAAAGCAACAGCTTCATCAAATGCATTTGTATGAAGTGATTGAGTACCTCCTAAAACTGCTGCCATAGCTTCAATAGTAGTTCTCACTATATTATTGTAAGGATCTTGTTCTGTTAAAGATACGCCGGATGTTTGGCAATGGGTTCTAAGCATCATTGATTTTTCATTTTTAGGATTAAAATGCTTTTTCATTAAAGTGGCCCATAGCCATCTTGCAGCCCTCAATTTTGCTATTTCCATAAAAAAGTTCATTCCTATTGCAAAAAAAAATGATAACCTAGGTGCAAAATCATCTACTTTTAAACCATTATTCAAAGCTGCTCTTACATATTCCAAACCATCTGCAATTGTAAAAGCTAATTCCTGAGCTTGGTTAGCACCCGCTTCTTGCATATGATAACCACTAATCGAAATAGAATTAAATAAGGGCATATTTTTTGCTGTATACCCTATTATATCAGATACTATTCTCATTGAATGGACAGGAGGGTATATATAGGTATTTCTAACCATAAATTCTTTTAAAATGTCATTTTGAATTGTTCCTCTTAGTTTTTTTTCTTCTACCCCTTGTTCTTCTGCAGCTACTATAAAATTTGCTAAGACAGGAAGTACTGCACCATTCATAGTCATTGAGACTGACATTTTATCTAATGGGATTTTATCAAATAATAGCTTCATATCCTCCACAGAATCTATGGCTACACCTGACATTCCAACATCTCCAAAAACTCTAGGGTGATCACTATCATAACCTCTATGTGTTGCCAAATCGAATGCCACAGATAATCCCATTTGCCCTGCATCTAAATTACGTTTATAAAATTCGTTTGATTCTTTTGCTGTAGAAAAACCAGCATATTGTCTAATAGTCCAAGGTCTACCTGCATACATAGTAGCTTTGGGACCTCTTAAAAAAGGTTCTATTCCAGGTACACCTCCCAAATGAGAAAGCCCATCTAAATCATTCTCTGTATAAAGTGGTTGTATATCTATACCTTCAGGAGTTTTCCAAATTAAAGAATCACTATTATCTTCCTTTAATTCTTTTTTTGCTAATTCTGCCCATTCTTTTAAAGTTCTAGATGAATTTTTACTCATAATATTTTATATCCTTATAATAATACTTTATACTAATTATCTTTAATCCAAGGTACTTTTATATAAGGGACTCCCTCTTCTTTTAGTTTTTTTTCTTCTTTTTTTGTTGCGGTACCTCTAATAGCTTTTCCTTTTTTTTCTCCTTTATAAATCATTCTTGCTTCATCTGCAAAATGTTCGCCAACGTCAGTAGTTTGTTTTTCTATTTCTTTATTAAGAGTTCGGAGCTTAGTTTTAAGTTCCGATTCAATAAAATTAGGTGTATTATTTTTATTTAAACTTATTTTTAATGAAGACTTCTTTATAGATGGGGCTACTATCGCCCTTTCTACTTTATCGTTGCCACAAATTGGGCAAGTTACTAAACCATTAAATACCTGATTTTCATAATCATTAGAATTCGAAAACCATCCTTCAAAAGTATGTGATAAATCACATTTAAGATCATATTTAATCATTATGAATGCCTAAAATTATATTATTAAATTAATAAAAGGTTATTTAACCTTCTTATAAAGAAGATAGTATATATAATATAATAATTATGAATAAAAACTTACAAATAAATAATATTTCTCTAAGTGCTACACCCTCAAAATGGATTAAAAATAATTTAAGCAAAAATATTAAAGATCAAACTTTGTTAGATATAGCTTGCGGAAATGGAAGACATAGTATTTACGCTGCCTCTCTAGGCTATAAAGTCATTAGCTTAGATATAAATAAAGAAAAAATTTATAAACTTAATTCTAATAAATTAATTTTTCCTATACAAATAGACATTGAAAAGTCCAATGCATGGCCTTTTACAAATAAAGTATTTAATACGATAATAGTAACTAATTACCTTTATAGGCCAATATTTCAAAATATAATTAATAGCATCAAACTAGGTGGAACCTTATTATATGAAACTTTTTCAATAGAAAATTCTAATTTTGGAAAACCTAACAACCCAAACTATCTTTTAAAACCACAAGAATTGTTAAAGTTAGCAAAAAAAAATAACCTGGAAATTGTTAATTATGAAGAAATAATAATACAACAACCCATCAAAAAGGCTTTACAAAGAATACATGCAATTATTAAGTAAAATTAAACTCTTCCCCATACTTTTTTGATAATATTAGATTTATTAACATCTATGTCTGCAATTATAATTTCTTCATTATTTTTAGCTTCTGCTATTATTTTTCCCCATGGATCTACAACCATTGAATGCCCCCATGTTTCTCTTTTATCATAATGGGTTCCTATTTGAGCGGGAGCTAGCACCCAAGAACATGTTTCTATAGCTCTGGAACGAAGCAATATTTCCCAATGGTCTTTACCTGTATTTTTAGTAAATGCTGAAGGAATAGTAATAATATTACATCCTTTATCTGATAATTTAGAGTATAATTCAGGAAACCTTACATCATAACATATAGTTAAACCAATTTTCCCTAATTCATTTTCATATGTTACTATTTCTGAGCCAGCAATATATCTATCAGATTCGCGATATTTTTCTTTCTCTGATAAAATAGCATCAAACATATTTATTTTATCATATCTTGCACAAACCTTCCCTAAATCATTAATAAGTAAAGAACGGTTTGCTAGTTTTTTAATATTTTTTGACGGATAGACTGCTATAGATCCTAATAAAACATATATAGAATATTTTAGAGCTGCTTTTTTGGCTGATAAAAGTGTTGGATGGTGTGATTCTTCAGAAGCATTAGATAACATTTCAGCACCTCTACCCATATAACCACAATTTTCAGGAAATAAAACTATATCTGCTTTATACTTTTTTGCTTTCTTTATTCCATTCAAAATACTTTGAATATTTAAATCTAAATCTGGTACAGAAGTCATTTGTATTAATGCTACTCGCATTTAATCCATTTCTTTTTTTATGATTATATCTAATTCTCCAGCATGTTCCATATTATATAAATCATCACATCCACCTATATGTTGTCCTCCATAAAATATTTGCGGAACAGATACTCTTCCTCCTGATAATTCAACCATTTCTTTTTTTTTATCATATTGATCATGAATATTTATTTCTTCAAAATCTATATTCTTAGATTTTAATAGTTTTTTAGCCATAGAACAATAACCACATAAATGTCCAGTATATATAACCATGCTACTCATAGAATAACTCCTAGATGTAAGGTATAAAATAATATATAAATATATTAAAAAAAACAAACTATTTAGAATTAATATGGATATAAAATTAAAACCTTCAATACCTCAAATATTTAATAGAAAAAACATTCAGGCTAGCCACATAAAAACTAATGCTTTATATGTAAAAATTGCATCTGAGATAGCCACAAGGCTAAAAGAAACAAATCTCGAATTTGAAAATGCTTTAGAATTAAACTCAAAAACCATAGATACGAGCAAAAAAATTCAAGAAACTAAACTAATTAAAAATTTATATAAAACTGCAATTAATAACCCAAAGAGCCAACACATAATTAATTTTAAAAGTGACGAAGAATATATGGCAGTAAAAAATAATTCCTTAGATTTAGTTTATAGCATTTTAGGTTTAAATACTATTAATGATCTTCCTGGAACTTTTAAACAAATATATAATTCTCTTAAATCCAAAGGATTATTTATTGCTACTTTCTGGGGAGATGGGACTTTATCTCCATTAGCAGAGAGTTTAGCTTATGCTGATGAAAAAATATTAAA
>JAQWRB010000150.1 GCA_029243935.1 Alphaproteobacteria bacterium | reverse complement strand
CTTCTTTTATTTCTATGTAAGTTTTGAAAGTCTGAGCCTTCTCGTCTTCCACCAAGGTCTTGACTATCGTCTATACTATCTGGCATTTCAATTTTTATTACATCTGCCCCCCAGTCAGCAAATTGTCTAACGGCAGATGGTCCTGACCTAACCCTCGTTAGATCTATTAATTTAAGTCCTTGTAAAGCCTCTTTCATATCTATATATATATCCCAATCTACTTAATTAATAAGCTACTATACTATATCATTATTTATAAGGTAAATACTTTTGGAACATATATTAGAAATATGGCTATATAATGAAAATGCTCACTTAAAAGGTCTAGCATTTGGATTAGTACATTCATCTATTATGCTTTTAGGCTACTATAGTGGATGGAGCATCAATAGATTATTTAAAATTATTTCTAATGGCTATATAGCTGGCATTATAGGTGCTGCATTATCACACATTATTGCCGATATTTTAGCATCATTAATAGACCCTCATCTTAGATCTGCAGTTTTTGGCATTGCCATTGGAGGAGTTGTTCCTCTTTTAACAATTCCACTTTTAGAAAGATGGATTACCAAAAGCAAACACCATATTGTTGTTGGCGATCATGAAGATATTGAAAAGGATATAAAGTTAAAACATAAATAAAATATTTTCTAAGTTCTTGAAATTCTCATTATTAATACCCACATTTTAAATAAGGTGATGCCTTACTTGGGTCATCTACTAGCAATCTAAATAGGTTATTTAGATTATATATTAATTGAAAGTGCCAAATTTTAAGGACTTTCAAAAAATAGTCGCTCAAAAGGAGGACCATATGAATACATTCGATTTAACACCATTTTATCGTCATTCTATAGGATTTGATCATCTAGAGAATATATTTGATAGTATGATTAAACTAAATGATGTTTCTGATAATTATCCCCCATATAATATTCAATCTAATGGAAAAGATAATTATACTATTGAACTAGCCGTTGCAGGTTTTGATGAAGAAAATCTTTCTATAAATTTAGACAATGGCGTCTTAACAATTTCTGGCAAGAAAGATGATAACACCCCACAATATATGCATTGTGGTATTGCAAAACGTTCCTTTAGAAGAACTTTTAGATTAGCAGAATATGTTGAAGTAATAGGAGCAGGGATGAAAAATGGTATATTACAAATTCATTTAAGACGAAAAATTCCTGAAGAACTTAAACCTAAAAATATAGAAATTAAAACAGGTAGTGCTTTTAAAAAATTTTTAGAAACTGCTTCTAAAACTTTTGAAGTAAATATTTCTAAATAATTATAAATAGTGGGAGAAAATTAATTACCCCTCCCACTAAAATTAAAAACATTGCTATTATTTTGTATTTAATAGAATGTAATCTATATAAAATTGGATTTAGCAATTGATAAAATTATTACAAATTATTCTTTATAATTTATTACTAATAGTCCTTACACTAAAAATTGTTTCTGCTGAACGTCTTGCTATTTTAAATTGGGAAACTAAAGCTCCAGAATCTCTAGATAGCTTATCTCTTTCTGAAGATAAAGGTAGAGAAGAAGGCATAGCAATTATTGAATTAGATAGAAATAATAAAGACTACGGAAAAATTTTATCTAATATTCCTATAGATCCAGAATTAATTTTACACCATATTTTTTATAATCAAGACTTAACCAAAGCATATATAACTGCACTTGCAGGAAACAACCTCTATTATATTGACCTTAAAGATAAGGTTTGGAGATTATATAATATTCCAGTTCCTATGTGTAAAGTTCAAGAAAATATAATTTTTTCCAATGATAATAAACGTTGGTGGTTAACATGTATGGGTTCATCAAATGTCATTGAAGGTAACGCAGAAAACAATACAATAATTAGAGTTATAAATATTCCTAATTCCTATCCTCATGGCATAACTTTAAATGAAGATATCGACAGAATACTAGTTGCAAATTGTGTGGCTCCTGATATGAGCAGCGCAGGAAAAACTATTGAAGTTATTGAAGCATCTTCAGGTAAGCATTTAGAAAGCATAGTTATATCAAGAGGAACATTAAATGCACCTGTAGAAGTTGTTTTTATGCCTAATACTAATCCCCCAATTGCATATGCTACTACTATGATGGAAAATAGCTTGTGGGCACTTAAGTGGGATTATAAACTTAAAACATTTATAACTAAAGAAATTTTCGATTTTAGAGAGAATGATAAATCTCTTATGCCTCTTGAAATATACTATAATAATAATCTGACTAGAGCCTATATAACTTCTGCAAATCCAGGAAAAATTCATGTTTTTGATATTTCTCAGGATAAAATGTCACCTATTTTAATTAAAAGTTTAAAAACAGCCGGTGGTTCGCATCATGTTGCTATAACTAAAAATGAAGAATTTGCTTATGTTCAAAATGGATTATTAAATATACCCGGTATTAATGATGGGTCTATTACGGTCGTTGATTTAAAAAATCTAAAAGTAATTGATACTATAGACACATTTAAAAGTGACGGAAAAGTACCTAATTCTATTACATTACTTCCCGAATGGTATAATTCTGCTGGTCATATAAATAATGGGTTATAAGATTAAATATTTAATGAACAATAGGCTCTGATAATATCCATAAACTAAATATGGTATATAAAATCATAAAAAAAGATAGTGGCAGATGAGCTTTAATAGCATTTTTTTTATTTACTACTAACGTATACGCAATTTTTTGTGAAATAATTATTGAAGCTATATGTCCTAATATTACAACAAATAAAATTACACTCCATCCAATTTTAGCATTAATTATATAAGGGTTTACTTTATAATCTACTGTACCAAATAAATTCCATCCTAAATTTAAAGGATCTGATAATAATGGAAAAGCCAACTGCCCCGCAATTAATAAAAATGAAAAATAATGAGCTATATGATATGCGGCAGCTATAGGTATTAATGAAGGAGCAAAAAGCACTATAAGTTTCTTTATGCTATAACCTTCTTTAAAATATTTTAATCCTTTAGCACAACTTAAAGAAAAAAATATTAATAAAAAAAGAGGCATAAAAATAATTCCTAAAGTATCTAAAATAATTTCAAGGTTGCCAAACCAAGACAACAACACCTTAAAAATAGGAATCAAAAATGAGGTTGATATTAATAATAATTTGAAATCATACCAAAAACTAGTTTCTAATAATCCATCAAAGCTAATACTAGAAACGGCAATAATAATAAATATTGCAGAATAAATATTTCCTTTACCCATTAAAATTCCTGAAAATGGCAATCTAATAAGGTTTTTTCTATTTTTATTAAATGGATTAAATATTCCTAATCTACCTAACATTCCAAAATATATTGAAAAAAATTCAGCATAACTAAACCAACGTACACGGCCATATATAAGCATACCTATAAAAGTAATAACTGAATAAATAATTAAGAATGAAGATAAATTTTTTGGCACTTCCCTTCCAGGATAAACTATAGCAAACCAAACAAATAGCATAAGTAAAAAAATACCTAATATACGTACTTCAGTTGTAGATTTTCGTTTAATGTTTTTAATCCATGTATATTGATATAAATGCTTTATCAATAAAGAAAATGGAGAGAACCAAGGATTAACTTTAGGCCAAAACCTAGCATTAAATATAGATATATATGCAAAACCAACCCAAAACCATACCCAAATAAATACATTGATAATATTATTTAAGGGTCCCTGATCACCTTTATAACCTACATATATTAAAAATAATATAATACAAAACCCTAAAAGCCCTACCCAATTATTATTATATAAATGTTTTTCAGCGATATTTTCATTAGATTTAATAAATTTGTTAATAAAATATTTTGAAAACAATAAAGTTGTTAAAATTATAAAAACAGAAGATAAAAAATATATATATAAAGGAATGGGTAATTCGTATCTTACATTTAATCCGTGCGAATATGAAATAGAAGGTATTAGAAAATAAAATAAAGTATTAAATAATATATATCGGTTATTTAGTAGGTAAAAATGGAATTTTTTTACCATCAGTAATATTTTTCTTAATAATAGTTTTATTTTTAGTACACCCAATTTTTATAAATAACTCTACTTGTCCTAAACCATCTTCACCTTTACAAAGGTTTATGGCTAGATTTGACTTAGCATCTATTAAGTCATCATATAGTACTTTATCACAAATTAAGTCTGTAACTTTTACCTGAGAATTCATTTCTGAAAGATTAACCACAAAAGCTTCTATAGTATCAGCAGAATATGCTGAATACTGATACAATAATACAAAAATAAAAACTAGTTTCAAGAAAATTTTTTTCATTTTACACCTTATTTATTTGCTTATATAACAATAACATTTATTCAAATACATTACTAACAATTACCAGCAATAATAAATTAAATGTATTTTTTGTTATGAGAATACCTAACATAATTTACATAGCTATTCTTTAATATAAAGTAAATATTTATAGTTTAGTTGGATTAGGGATATTTTTATATATTTTTTCTGGATCAAAAGATTTTTCATCTTCTGTAAATATTAAAGGTTTTCCAATATTAGCTTTTCCTATAGACACTTCTCTGTAAAAACAACTTCTATACCCTACATGACAAGAAGCTTCTTTTCCTCCTAAATCAGGGCCTGTCAAAGAAACTTCTATTACTAAGCTGTCTTGGTCATCATCAATTAACATCCTATCTAATTTTTGAACCATTCCAGAGGTTTCACCTTTTTTCCATATACTTTCTCTAGATCTTGACCAGTAATGTGCATAACCTGAAGCTATTGTTAATTTCATAGCTTCTTCATTCATATAAGCAAACATTAAAACTTCTTTTGTTTCTGTATGTATAGTTATACAAGGTATGACACCTTTTTCATCAAATTTAGGAGCAAGATCTGTTCCTTCTTCAACTTGCTTTATAGAAATTCTATTTTTAAAACTCATTTAATTACTATCTAACTATATTTTTATATTCTAAAGAATTAATAATTTAAAACTTACATAAAAAAATCATAAATTAAAAGAAATAATCTTTGAAAATTAAGCATACTGTATATATATGTATATATATGTAGAAATTATTTCATAATAAATCGGAGTCGTCATGACTAATGAAAAAACTATTAACAAAAAACCAATGAAACCGACAAGAGAAGAAGCAATGGATGCAGTTAGAATAATGCTTGCATGGGCTGGTGACGATCCTACTAGAGAAGGTTTATTAGAAACACCTAAAAGAGTAGTTAAAGCGTATGAAGAATTTTTTAGCGGTTATAATAAAGATCCAGATGAAATTTTAAACAAAACTTTTGAAGAAGTTGCTGGTTATGATGAAATGATTATTATTAAAGATATACAATTAGAATCAACGTGTGAACATCATATGGCGCCAATACTTGGTAAGGCTCACGTCGCTTATATTCCGAATAAAAGAGTAGTAGGAATAAGTAAATTAGCTCGTATAGTAGATGTCTATGGAAAAAGATTGCAAACACAAGAAACCATGACAGCGCAAATAGCAGACTCAATTCAAAGAGTTCTTGATCCAAAGGGTGTGGCTGTAGTTATTGATGCTGCTCACCAATGCATGACAACACGAGGCGTTCATAAGGAAAATTCTACTACCATAACTAGCCGAATGATAGGTGTTTTTAGATCAGATTATCGTACTCGATCAGAATTTATGAATTTAATTAATAATTAATTTTTTAATTATTAAAAATGTGGAAAAACTTATGGGCAAAGTATCTATTACACCCTCTGTTCCTATAATTCTAGCATCTGCCTCTAGTATACGCGCGGAAATGTTAAAAAATACAGGACTAGTTTTTTCTATAAAAACATCAAATGTTGATGAAAATGAATTAAAAAAAACATTAATTAATAAAAGTATAAAGAAAAAAGCAAAACTACTCGCATGTGCTAAAGCCTCTAATGTAAGTCATAATAATCCTAATAAGTATATTATTGGTGCAGATCAAATATGCACTATTAATGATAAAATATTAAGCAAACCCATAACTATGGATAATGCTATTAAGCAACTATCTACACTTTCGGGAAATACTCACAAACAAACAAGTGCTATTAGCTTATACTACAATAATGAATTAATTTGGTCTTATGCAGAGGAAGCATTATTAACTATGCACAAACTTAATAGTGATGAAATAATTAAATATTTAGAATTAGACCAACCATTTAATAGCTGTGGCTCTTATAAATATGAATCATTAGGATGCCACTTGTTTTCTAAGGTTGTTGGACAATCTGAAACTATTCAGGGATTTCCTATAATTCCTTTATTAAAACAATTAAGAAAAAATAAATTATATTCATTAATTAATAAATAAAATAGTATAAAATATTATATGAGGTCTAATTAATAAAATGAGTGTAATAAAACTACATAATTCATTAGGAAATAAAAAAGAAGTATTTATTCCAATAAATGAAAACCATATAAGAATTTATGCATGTGGGCCAACGGTATATAATTATGCCCATATAGGTAATGCAAGAATGGCCGTAGTTTGTGATTTATTAGTTAGGTTTATGAAACATTCATATCCAAAAGTTACATATGTTTCTAATATTACAGATATTGATGATAAAATTATTAATGCCTCAATAGAAACAAATACTCCTATACAAGACTTAACTAAGAAGTATGAAAAAAAATATAATGAAAATATGTTAGAGCTTGGTGTATTAAAACCGGATATTCAACCTAGAGCAACAGAACATATTAAAGAAATGATTGCTTTAATTAAAACACTGATAATAAAAAATTATGCTTACGTTTCAGAAAAACATGTATTATTTAATGTAGAATTATATAAAAATTATGGCTTATTATCTGGAAGAAATAAGGAAGATCAAATAGCTGGAAGCAGAATTCAGGTTGCAAATTATAAAAAAAATGCAGGTGACTTTGTTCTTTGGAAGCCAAGTTCAGATGAACAACCAGGGTGGGATTCTCCATGGGGAAGAGGAAGACCTGGTTGGCATATTGAATGTTCAGCTATGGCAGAGAAGACTCTAGATTTACCCTTTGATATTCATGGAGGCGGTTTAGACCTTACTTTTCCTCATCACGAAAATGAAATAGCTCAAAGTTGCGCAGCTCATAATTTTAAGAATCCAAGAGAATACGCTAAGTATTGGATACATAATGGTTTTGTTACTATGGATGGTGAAAAAATGTCTAAGTCACAAGGGAACATATTTCTAGTAAATGATTTGCTAAAAAAATATCCTGGTGAAACCCTAAGACTAGCTCTACTATCCTCTCACTATAAACAACCACTTAATTGGAATCCAGATATTATTGAGCAAGCACAAAAAAACCTGGACAGACTTTATAGAGTTTTAAAAGAAAATAGTCATATAATTATAGAAGAAAAAAAAATTACTTCTGAAGAAGTTATTAAAGCTTTATCTGATGATATGAATTCTTCATTAGCAATATTTGAAATAAATTCTATAGCAGATCAATTATCAAAATGTAAACAAGAAGATAAAAGTATGTTAAAAACAAAATTGGTTTCATCTGGTAAAATACTTGGTATATTACAAAACTGTCCTGATATATGGCTTAAATATGGAACAACTAATAATAATATAGATAGTAATTTAATTGAAGAATTGTTAAATAAAAGAAAAGAAGCAAGAAAAAATAAAAACTTTATAGAAGCTGATAAAATTAGAACAAAACTACAAGAAATGAAAATAGAAATTGAAGATAACTCTGATGGTACAATATGGCGAAGCATAAATTAATTTAAAGTTGAAAATAAAAATGAATAATATAAATAATATAATTACAATTACTTTTCCTGACGGTAACATAAAAGAATATGATAAAGGAATAACTGGCTATCAAATTGCAGAAAGTATTGCAAAATCTTTAGCTAAAATGGCTATTGCTATTTCCGTAGATGGTGTTCAAAAGGATTTAAGTGATATAATAGATTCAGATTCAGCTATTTCTATTATAACTATGGATAATGAAGAAGGCCTTGAAATAATGAGGCATACACTTACTGCCCAAGTTTTAGCAAAAGCAGTTAAAAATTTATACCCTCTAGCTAAATTAGCTATAGGCCCTACTATAGATAATGGGTTTTACTATGATATATTTTTTGAAAAGCCAATTTCATCAGAAGATTTACCTAAAATAGAAAAAGAAATGAATAATATTATAAGAAATGGATCAGTTATTAATAAAACTATTCATTCAAGAGAAGATGCCATTAAACTATTTGCTGATAGAAATGAAAGTTATAAATTAGATATAATTAATAAATCTGAGCAAGAAGATAATTTTCAAATCTATAGCCAAGGAGGATCTGGTTTTATAGATTTATGTTATGGGCCACACTTACCTAATTTAAAACATATAGGTGCTTTTAAATTGACTAAACTTGCTGGTGCTTATTGGCGAGGGGATTCTAATAATGAAATGCTTCAAAGAATTTATGGCACTGCTTGGAAAAATAAAAATGATCTAGACCAACATTTAGAAATGCTTAAAGAAGCAGAAAAACGTGATCATAGAAAACTAGGACGAGAAATGGACCTCTTTCACTTTCAAGAAGAATCACCAGGATCTGTATTTTGGCATACTAAAGGTTGGCTGCTCTTTCAAACACTTATTAATTATATGAAAAAAAGACAAGATGCTGCAGGGTACTTAGAAATAAATACTCCAGATATTATGGATAGATCACTATGGGAAAAATCTGGGCATTGGGAAAAATTTGGTGATAGTATGTTTACTACTGAAGCTAAAGAAGACAGAATTTACGCCCTTAAACCAATGAGTTGTCCAGGAGCCGTTCAAGTCTATAAACAAGGTATAAAAAGCTATAGAGACTTGCCATTAAGATTATCTGAGTTTGGAAAAGTCCATAGATATGAACCATCCGGTGCTTTACATGGATTGATGAGAGTAAGAGGTTTTACTCAGGACGATGCTCATATATTTTGTACTGAAAACCAAATAACTGAAGAATGTAAAACTGTTTGTAACTTAATATTAAGCATATATAAAGATTTTGGATTTGAAGATATTCATATAAAGTTTTCTGATAGACCTGAAAAGAGAGTAGGAAGTGATGCTATATGGGATAAATCTGAAGAAGCTCTAAAAATAGCTATTGAAGCGACAGGACTCTCTTATACGCATAATCCTGGAGAAGGAGCTTTCTATGGTCCTAAAATTGAATTTGTACTAAGGGACGCAATTGGAAGAGACTGGCAGTGCGGTACACTGCAAGTAGATCTAAATTTACCTGATCGATTATCAGCAAATTTTATAGCTGAGGATGGTCAAAA
>JAQWRB010000126.1 GCA_029243935.1 Alphaproteobacteria bacterium | reverse complement strand
GTCTAAAAATTTTAAAAAGAAAAGAAAAGCAATTACGATATATACACCTCATTATGGTGAAGCTAAAAACTTACTTAAAAAAGATTTCACGGATAGGTTTTCTGCAATAAAAGAACTTCAAAATAAGTACGGTGGCAAATGGGTTTTAAAAGGTCCTGGAACTTTAATATTAAATAAAAATTATTATATTAATGATTTTGCAAATAGTATTTTATCAACAGGTGGAACTGGAGATATACTTGCTGGTATTATAGGAGGACTATTATGTCAAAAAATAACTAAGGCAGAAATCAAAGGAGTATTAATACATACAAAATGTGCTAAGAAAATTTTAGAAAAAAAACAAAAAACAATAATCGCTTCAGATCTACTAAAACAAATAAGCTCTATTGTTTAAATATTAAAGACATAATATTACAATGAAATTAAACAATGTTTTATAGTATTATAAACTTATTAAATATTTACTTAAACGCTCAATTATAAGATTAGGGTATTCTTGATGAGGGGAATGTTTACAATTTTTAATAATTAACTTTTTGAAACTCTTTTTTAATAGTTTTTTTAAAAGGTTAATATGTCTAAGACTACCATATTGATCATCTTCACCTTGTATAGCAAATAAAGGTACGTTTATTTTTTTTATATATTCTTCAATATTCCATTTTTTAAATTCTTTTTCTAACCATATATTACACCAGCCATTAAATGCACCATCTACATCATCATGATATTTTGCTAACTTTTCTCTAAGATTTGATGTTTCCCATTGTAGCTTTATTTTACTTATTTCTTTGATTGTTAGTTCTTCTACCATTAAGTGAGGAGCCTCAACAATTATTGAGTGTATTGGTGTATTTAACCCTGCATAGATTAAAGCTATTGACGCTCCATCTGAATGACCAAATAATATTGGTTCTTGTTCACAATAATGTTCTATAATATTTTTTAAATAGTGCTTGGCTTCAACATGCATAAAATTAACACTTCTCGGCTCATTTATTGCACTAGATTTACCCATTCCTTTTCTTGAGTAAACAATAATTTTTCGGTTAAGTTTATTTGCTAGTTTTTCAGGAAAGTCTTTCCATAAGGCAACGCTTCCAAGGCCTTCATGCAGCATTACTAGAGGTGAGACAAATTTTTTAGCATTGTTATTAATAAGCTTTACTTCAAGTGAAACATTATTTATTTTATAAAGTTCATTTACAATAAGCATTTATTTATTTCTTAACTTATACCTTTGTATTTTACCAGTTGCAGTTTTTGGTAGAGATAGTACAAACTCATACCATCTTGGGTATTTAAAAGGTGTCAATGTTGCTTTTACAAGCTCTGTTAATTCTTGTTCTAGCTCTTTGCATGCAAGTATTCCCTCTTTTAATACAATGTAAGCTTTAGGTTTAAGTAAGTCTTCTTTATCTCTTGCACCAACTACAGCTACTTCTATTACACTGTTATGACTTTGTAAAACTGCTTCTACTTCAAAAGGTGATACATATTGACCAGATACTTTCATCATATCATCTGCCCTACCACAGTATGTGTAAACCCCTAATTTATTCTTAGTGTATTTGTCTCCAGTTCTTGTCCATTGACCTAAAAAAGTACTTTTAGATTTTTCTGGTTTATTCCAATATGCTATTGCAGAAGTAGGTCCTTTTATTTCTAACTCTCCAATTTCATTAACACTTGCCTCTTTCTTATTATCTTTGATTAACCTAGCCTCATAACCTGGAACAGGCTTTCCTGAAGCACCTGGATATATTTCCTTAACACTATTAGAAATAAAAATATGTAACATTTCTGTAGAACCAATACCATCTAATACATTGCTACCAATAGTTTCATGCCATTTATTACAAAGGTGTTCTGGTAAAGCTTCTCCAGCTGATACCGATAGCCTCAAGGATTGAAAGTCTTCAACTATTAGCTTGCTGTTTAGCATTGCTGCGTATAGTGTAGGCACTCCAAAAAAGAGAGATACAGAGTACTTCTTTATTATGTTACATACTAAATCTACTGTTGGTCTTGCTTCTGTTAATATACTTGTTCCCCCTATACTTAATGGGAAAGTAAGGGCATTGCCTAATCCATAGGCAAAAAAGAGTTTTGCTGCAGAAAAAAATATATCATTTTCTTTAATAGCTAATATATTTTTTGCATATAATTTTGCAGAGTTTATTAAGCTTTCATGCAAATGTATTGTCCCTTTAGGCTTTCCTGTAGAGCCTGAAGAATATAACCAAAAACATTCATTTCTTGGAAGAGTAATAGCAGGCAAATGACCTTTAGTATCCTCATTAAATAAATTATTAATATCTAAACAATTTAAATTATCAATGCTCTTTTTTCTAACGTTTACTAATAATAAAGTATCTTTATTTAATTCTTTATTAATTTCTACAAAATTATTTAATAAGTTTTCAGAACATATAATGGCTTTAGCACCAGAATCTTCAAGCATGTACTTTAGATCTTGTTTAGGTAACATAGTATTTATACTAACAGGTATTATTCCTGACCATATTGCTCCTAAAAAACTGATAGGAAAATTTATGCAATCGTGCATACATATAATAACTTTATCGCCTTGATTTGCAGTTACTCTACGTGTAGAAAAACTACCTCCGTCACGCATAATATCAACTTTGAAGTCTCTTGACTTTTTCAAATCTCCAGCTTCTAAAAAATAAGAATGTAATGAATGTAAAATTC
>JAQWRB010000124.1 GCA_029243935.1 Alphaproteobacteria bacterium | reverse complement strand
ATAATTATTTTTTTTCATGGCGGTGGATTTGTTATGGGAAATTTAGACACTCATGACTTTACTTGTAGATCAATTTGCATTGAGTCCAAGATGATTGTATTAGCGGTTGATTATAGTCTTTCACCAGAATACAAATTTCCTTACGCATTAAATGAGGCAAAGGATACACTTAAATCAATACCTTCTTTTGAAAAAGAATTTAAGATAGACCTTAATAATATCTTTGTTTGTGGAGACAGTGCTGGTGGAAATTTAGCTGCGGTTTTAGCCGCTAATTCTTCTAAGAAAACAATAATTCCTATAAAGGGACAAATCTTAATCTATCCATGCGTAGATTTAACTTTATCTATGAAGTCGATGGATATTTTCTTAGATGGTATGACTTTAACTTTTGATACTATGTCCTATTTCATAAATCATTATTTAAAAAGCAAGGAAGATGCAGTTAATTGGCAAGCTTCACCATTATTTATAGACGATATGAAAAATATGCCAGAGACATATATATTTGCAGCTTGTCTAGATCCTTTATTAGACGAGGGAATAGCCTATAAAAACAGACTTGAATATTTTGGGAATAAAGTTACGTACAAATTATATCCTGGTCAGATACATGGATTTTTATCTAATTCTAAACATTTTCCTAAGTCAGCTGAATGCATAAAAGAGATTGGTAAAGCCGCACGATTAATGTCAACATAGGAAACTATAAAATGAAGAACATAATAATATTTGGAGGTACCGGTTTCTTAGGAAGCTGGATAGTTAAAAGCTTTGTTAAAAGAGATTATAAAGTAACCATATTTGATTTAAAAATTAAAATAGATCTCCTTGAAAAACTTATCGGAAAGGATGTTGAAAAGATTAAGTTCCATAAAGGTGATGTCACTAATTATGAAGAAGTGTTTGAAGCAACTGTTAATATGGATCATGTTGTAAATTTAGCTGGTTTAATGACACCAGATTGCAGTAGAAACCCTTCCTTGGGGGCTAAGGTAAATGTTTTAGGCTCTATTAACGTTTTTGAAGCCACTAAAGCACAAGGTATTAAGTTTATTGTTTATGCAAGTAGTGCAGGTGTTTTTGGTGAAAATGATCAGTATATTCCTTTTCCAGAAACTCATTATGGAGCCTTTAAATTAGCTGTAGAGGGAATAGCAAGAGCTTATTATAATGAGGCAAATATTTCGAGTGTTGGAATTAGGCCTTTTGTAATATATGGACCAGGAAGAGAAATTGGAGGAACTGCGGCTGTAACGTTGGCATGTAAAGCAGCTAAACAAAGTTATTATTATAATTTAAACTTTTCGGGGAAAACTGGGTTTGTCTATGTTCAAGATGTTGCAGATTTAGTAGAAATGTCAGTTAACAGAGCTCCAGTTGGTGCCTTAACAATTAATATAAATGGTATAACTACTAGCGTAAGTGATTTTGTTTCTAAAATAATAGATTTTATCCCTGAAGCAAGATTAACAGTTAATGGAGATAAATTAAGTGTAGTTGAAGAAATTCTAGGCGACCATCCATCTGACATTTTTAAAAGTTTTAAGTATACAAGTTTAAATGAAGGGATTAGCAATACTATAAAATTTTATTAATTATTAGGTCCTTAAATTTATGTCTATTCAAAGCCTATCAAATACTAAAGGTATTTTATTTATGGTTTCGGCTATTTTTTGTTTATCCATGATGGATGGTTTTACGAGATATTTAACAGACTATTATAATGTCATTGCCATCAATATGTTTAGATATTTTTTCCTCTTCTTATTTGTTATTTTGATTAACAGCACTAAAAATAAAAGTGTTATTTATGTTTCTAAGAGCAAGTTTAGGTTTATTCAAATCCTTCGTGGTACAATTTTAGCAATTGAAATGTGCTTTGCACACTATCTTTTTTTAAAAATAGGTCTCATAGAAGCACATGCTATTTTTGCAAGTTGTCCTTTAATAGTTGCTGCTTTATCAGTATTTTTTTTAAAAGAAAAAGTTGGATGGAGAAGGTGGACTGCAATTTTTATAGGATTTATAGGAATTTTAATTATTTTAAGACCTGGTTCCAAGGTTTTTGATCCATTATCTTTAGTTGCTTTAGGTTGTGCTATTGCTTTTGCAATATATCAAATTTTAACACGGTATGTATCTAGTGAAGATAGCCCAGACACAAGCCTTTTCTACACCGGCATTACCGGTTTTGTCTTGCTTGGAGCAATAGGTCCATTTTTCTATACAACTATAGATAGTATGCATTTAATTTGGCTCTTGATTGTTTGTATATTAGGAGCTGGCGGGCATTATTTAATGATCAATGCATTCAAAAACAGTGAAGCTTCTATATTACAGCCATTTACTTATCTTCAGTTAGTTTTTGTTTCAATAATAGGTGTCTTAATCTTTGATGAAAAATTAGAAGATGAAGTATTAGTAGGCTCAGGAATAGTTGTTTTAGCTGGATTATTTACATTTTGGAGAGAGCATATAAAAAAACAATAAACTAAGGGGAGAGTAAATTGTCTAAATTTAGATATGATAAAATATTATTAACAGGTGCTGCTGGAGCTTTAGGAGATCAATTAAGAGAATCTTTATCTAAAGTATCTAGTTTACTAAGAATTTCAGATAGAGAAGACCTTACTAAAAAATTCAAGAACGAAGAAGTGGTCAAGGCAGACTTGTCTTCGGCGGATGAAATGATGAGTTTAACAAAAAATATTGACTGTGTTGTGCATATGGGAGGTCAAAGTATAGAAGGTTCTTGGGATAACGTTCTAAATTCTAATATAATAGGCATGCCTATTATATTAGAATTTAGAACGTTATCCCAAGAACCTTCTATACTTTGACCTCCCA